>CAJOOT010000238.1 GCA_905236215.1 uncultured Eubacterium sp. | reverse complement strand
TGTTTCCTGTTTTGGAACAAGGGTGTATTAATGCTAAATATGTTCTCTTTTAAAATTTAGCAGAATTATTTTTTAACAATTCAGGTTTCATAATAACCTCAGTTGGAGAAATGATATATAACCCTAATAGCTCAAAGAAATTTTTAGGTAAAGCACGCATTGCCACATCATAAGGATATGTATTTCCAATGGATTTGCGAATATAACTGTTTATATGATTACTTACAAGTGTCATATCACTTTGCATGAAGCTCTGTACAGAGGTGCCTTTAGGTATGATATATCGCAAGAGTTTATGGTTACATTCGCATGAGCCTTTCTGATCGGAACGGTTGGGCTCACAAAAAAATATATGAGTACGCTTCTCTCCGGGAATGAGAGATGAACGCTCCATCCCTTCGATATCTGTAAATTCGTGTCCGTTATCGGTTAATATCAAGGGAAAGCATTCTCTGAACAAATCGAGGTTTTCTAAGGAGCTTTCTATGCGATCTAACATTTCAACGACATTTGACGAATCATGTATATCAAGCATGAAGTAAAGCTGCATATGAAATTCTTTCCAGTGTAATGACATTATTGCTGCCGTGTCGGCTTTCTTACCTTCAACGCAATCCATCTCTACGGTAAATACATCATGTGTGGCAATATAATCTAGATAGTCGGAATACATATGACCTTTCTTATCTGTAGTAAGCACAGCATAGGAGTCCTTGTTTTTTCGTTTCTTCAATTTAGGACGACGACTTACTTTTTCGTGAAGATCTATATTTCTTGCCTGTATAAGCCGGCTGTCGATAAGTCTGTAAAGAGTAGATTCGCTTATTGTAAGTTTATCGCCAAGAGCCACGACAACCGCATGAGGCGATAATCCGTTGTTTATTATGAGAGGTGATACGAGTTTATTTATCTCATCAAGCTCTTTCTTCGTAAGATCAAAGCCACAGAATTTATCGTGTTGTTTTGCGTTATATCGTTTATCAGCTTCAACGGCTTTATATATCTTTTTTGCCATCATGCATCTGTAGTATTTATTGCAACCGTTACATACATAAGGCGATTCTTGTAATTCGTCACAGCACATCGGAATATAGTCCTGACACTTTTTATAACAGCTCACGGATTTGCAATGCTTACACAATCTATGACTGCACTGTTTTGTGCAGGCATTACGTTCCTGACAATTCTTTTTATACTGGCAGTCATTCCCAGAACGCTCTATAGTTATGGAGTTGCGTTCAATTTCCCGTTTAATCGTAGATGGAGATTTATCGAGAAGCCGTGCAATTTGGCTCACAGACAACTTTTCATCAAGTCCCTTTTGGATTTCAATACGATCTGATATACCCATGTGGAAATATGTTGTTTTTGGCATATGTCTCCTCCCTACGGAGACATTGCAAAGTAAAATTAGCCTATTGACAAATCTTTTTAAAGATTTTATCATAACATCAGTTGGATACGGCTATACTAAGCAATGTCTCGGTATAGTGTGGTTTATGGCATCCGTTAATCTTGGTCGAGGACACGGATGCTTTTCTATATTTTATCTTCACTTCACAATACGTTCAATATGCACGAATGATTGTATGTGCGTATTTTTTCTCTTAAGCAATCCTGTTTTGATGAAATTCAAAATTTCTTGCAAAACAATACTCTTCTATATGATATATTCTCACTTAGGAGGTGCCAACATGGGAAAGCCAGTTGTTGATAATGATCTTTTGCAAGATTATTGTGCTAACGCATTCAGGACCGCTATAAAAATGAGAAAAACTACTTTGCAGATACTATCTGATAATACAGGGATACCTTATCGTACTTTACAAGGGTATTCTAGTGGCAGAGTATCGCTAAGAAATGCAAGCGCAGCAGTTGTCCTTGATATTGCCGACGAACTTAATATAAATCCATATGTGCTTATAGGAGAACTTAAACTTGATACGTTTATTGAAGAAGTTAGTCAAGAAAAATATCAAGAAACGAAGAAACGGTTTGAAAGTAAAAAATGGCTCCCGTCAAACATCAATAAGCTCGAATGAATGTGTTGCACTGTATCGCGTTTTTTGGTACTCTTTATCTATATTAGATTTTAAGGAGGACAAACTAATGAATGTATTATCATTATTTTCTGGATGTGGGGGCATGGATTTAGGATTTGAAGGAGATTTTTTCTGTCATAAAAAATCTATAAACACAGAGATGCATCCCGATTGGATCAATGACATTAAAGGTGACTGGGTACGATTATCTCCAAACAATTTCCATACTATTTTTGCTAATGATATAAGACCTGATGCAAAAGCAGCATGGACTTCTTTCTTTGAGAGCAGAAACGAGAATGCGAACAACATATACCATTTAGATAGCATTGTTGATCTAGTTAAACGTGCAAATAATGGCGAACAGGTTTTTCCTGAAAATGTAGATATTGTTACAGGGGGATTTCCTTGTCAAGATTTTTCGATTGCAGGGAAACGTAAAGGGTTTAATTCAACAAAAAGCCACAATGGCAATAGCCTTGCCGCAGACGAACCTACAGTGGAGAGCCGAGGACAATTATATATATGGATGAAAGATGTTATTACAATAACAGAACCACGTATGTTTATTGCAGAGAATGTAAAGGGGCTTACTAATTTGGATGATGCAAAGGAAGTTATAGAGCATGATTTTGCTACTGCCGGGGGAAACGGTTACATAGTAGTTCCTGCAAAGGTGCTTTATGCTGCTGATTATGGTGTGCCGCAATCAAGGGAACGTGTTATATTCTTTGGGTTTAAACGTGATGAACTCACTTTAGATGCTCTTGAAGCTTTACAAAACGATATTATCCCAGAAGCATATGATCCATATCCTCAAAAAACTCATGGAGATAAAAAACATGAATATGTAACGTGTTATGATATATTACATGATCTTCCAGAGCCTGAAGATGCAGATGATCTAGCACAAAAGAAATATTCAAAAGCAAAATATATGGGAAAACATTGTCAAGGGCAAACGGAAATAAAACTCGATTCTGTAGGACCAACTATCCGTTCGGAACATCATGGAAATATAGAATACAGACGTTTAAACGAAGAACATGGTGGACGGCATAAAGAAGAGCTCAAATCTGGGTATAAGGAGCGAAGACTTACTGTTCGGGAATGCGCTCGAATACAG
>CAJOOT010000237.1 GCA_905236215.1 uncultured Eubacterium sp. | reverse complement strand
TCCGACGCGAGCCCTGACATTTGGATAAAAGAGATAGAAGAACTCGAAACGGAGGTTTTATGACGGGAGATGACAGGACGGACATTGCCATAATCGTAGCCGGTGGTGCAGGTAAGCGCATGGGTACTGACATACCCAAGCAGATTTTGGAGCTGTGTGGCAAGCCTGTGCTTTTGTGGAGCCTTGAGGCTTTTGAAAACAGCAAAGTAGATGGCGTGGTGCTGGTTGTTTCTGAGGGTATACGCAAAAAATGTGAAGAGATAATCGAGGATTTTGGTTTACATAAGATAAAGAGCGTCGTGCCCGGCGGAACAAACCGTTACGATTCCGTCTATGAGGGGCTAAAGGCCGCAGAGGGGCTTGGAGCGGATTATGTATATATACATGACGCCGCGCGTCCGATGATTACGCCGCAGCTCGTTGACGATATGGCTGAAGCTGTGCATAAAAACGGTACGGCTGTGGCCGGAGTACCGGTTAAAGATACCATTAAGATGGTAAAAGAATCTAATGTTGTCGAGACTACTCCGGACAGAAGAAGTCTGTGGCAGATTCAGACACCGCAGTGCTTCAAGTGCAACGATCTTGTGAAAGCATATGACAGAATGTATGCCAATCCGCATGATGATATTACCGACGACGCTTCAGTTATGGAGCGCTTTTCCGATGAAACCGTTCTGCTCTTTGAAGCATTCTATGACAATATCAAAGTTACTACTCCGGAAGACATGGCTATAGCAGCAGCATTGATCAAGCTTCGCTGATTATAGAAAATCATTTTCACTTTTTGGACATAATGCGATTCTATAATGTGCGGAATATCACGGATGTTTGATTTGGATTCGGAGGTAATATGTCATTTGATGAATATATAAAACATTATACCGATCCTTTCGGTGTTCTTGGAATAATACTCGTCTCCACTACTGTCGTCTGCCTTATGGCGTTTCTTCTTATGTTGCGAGCAAGATACGTCAATGCCGCCGACATCGTTTTGTGGGAAAAGGCCGGAAAACCTGAGGATATTTTGCCACCCACCCGTTCGGAAGAATTTTTGCTGCAACTGGAAATGTATTGCGAAATGCTGTTTGCGGCTACTGCCATGCTGTTTTTTGTGGGGCTGTACTTTCTGATAGATTATCAATATTTCCCGTTTCCGGACGAATTCTATGTAACTTGGGAAAAGTATGATGATTTTCTCTTATTGCTGGCATTGGTGTTTGCAATACTGATGATAGATCTGCTGGATCATTTCGTTGTGCCGCTCAGGAATATAAGCAGTAATGCAAAGGGGGCTCTTCGTGCTTCGGCTATGCTATACATGCTTATTATCTTTGCCTACATCAAGTTTATCTATGACGACGACAATTATGATGCTATTATTGTCTATTTTATTATCATGATAATAGGCAGGTTTATATACTTTGATGTGTCAATACATGACTTTACTGCACTTATCAAGGGAATTTACGGAGCGTTTCCCATCCTGGCCATGGTTTTGGGTACCACGGGGATAATGGCGCTATATGGCTTCTTTTCGGGATATCTCCTTTGGAACAACGGCGTGGTGGTGAGTCTGTGGATAGCGCATCTTTTTGTAATATTGGAAATATGTGTACTTGTAAACATCTGGAAGCTTCGTGCTGCCGGCAGCAAAGCGGTGAAACAAAATGAAGATTAAATCAAAGATAGTATTGGCTTCAGCCTCTCCCAGAAGAAAAGAGCTTCTTGAGCAGGCCGGGCTTGAATTTGATGTTGTGATAAGCGGTGCGGAAGAGAACACTTCTCAAACCAAACCGTCAAAAATGGCAGAGGAAGTGGCCTGTATCAAATGCAGAGGGGTTTTGGATAAACTCGTTTTGAGCAATGAGTATGATAGAGATACTATAGTGATAGCGGCTGATACGGTTGTGGCATCGGAAGATAAGGTGTTTGGTAAGCCGTCTGATAAGGAGGAGGCTTTGTCCATACTCATGCAACTTTCCGGCAGAACTCATTCCGTGTACACGGGAGTATGCCTTGGTGTCATAAGTGATAATCTCGTTAGAGATACTTTTTCTTTCTATGAGGAGACTCGTGTGGAAATGTATCCTTTCACCAAAGAAGAAGCTCTGGACTACATTGCGACAGGAGAACCCATGGATAAGGCCGGTGCATATGGTATCCAGGGAAAGGGGTTTCTTCTTGTTAAAGGTATACAGGGCGATTATAATAATGTGGTGGGGCTTCCGCTGTCAAGGTTGGTAAGGGAACTTGGGGAGCGAGGCATATTCCCGCGCCCATGAAATCGTTGCTGAATAAGATAATGTTGTTTAAAAGGAGGGAGAAATCAATGTCAGCAAAAAAGTATTTATTTTTTCTATTGCCTGTAATAGCGGCGGCGTGTGTTCTTTTAATAAAGCCTGATAATGTATATGCAGGCGTGGTACACTCTGCAGAGTATTACGAGTCAAATCCGGATGAAGCTTCGTCAATGTCTTCGAGTGACACCGGTAATATTATGGAGGAACTTGAAAGTACAGGGTCGGTTACGCTTGTGAGCGGAGAAG
>CAJOOT010000236.1 GCA_905236215.1 uncultured Eubacterium sp. | reverse complement strand
GGTAAAACTCCCACCCGGATGCCGGACTGTTTTTTTCAAAAACAATCTCATTATCAACAAGAATGCTCTTTTTTATGAGCATACACATAGCATCGGAACGTCTTATCATGTGAGTGTTATACCATTTGATATTTCCACTCTTTATAAGTTTATCAGTGCCTTTTACCGTCTCCTGTCCACAGATATCTTCTACACAACTTAACACAACAAGATCATTGGATCTTTCCATGGCCCTGTCATATATATCTCCCATAAGCTTTGGCTCTTCAGGAATAATATATCCATAAGGCGTAAGAAAAAGTAAATACGTCCCCTCTGCACTGTTTACGGCCATATTCATAGCCTCCTCCTGTGCCAGGGTATCATCTGTTACAAATTCTCTTATCCTGTCATCTAAGGTCTTTAGCTTTTGTATTTCGGAGGAGATGGTATGATTCGATTCTTTGTTTATTACCACAATCTCAAATGCCGAGAAAAGCTGCTCTCTAAAGCTTTTTAACAGCTTGGAAAGAAAAAATATATCATCGGACTCGAGACTAAATGCAGATATGATGACCGATAGTCTTTTTCTGTTTCTTTTTTCGGTCATGTTTTGTGAATCACCGGTTCTCATTTTTATGTTTCCTATATATATGGTTATTTTAACTTATTTCTGATCTTTCTTATAGTGGTGCGTACTTTATGTTTGTCCTCATAATGCTTAACCTCAAGCTTATGTATGACATCAAGATCTCGTTTTTGGGCTTTTCTGGCCTCACTTAAGCGCTCCTTCTGTCTTCTGTCACTGGTAGCCGCATTGAGTTCTCTGACTTCACCAACTTCAATCTCTTCGGACGCCTGAAACAGATCATGCCGGATATTGTCCATAAATTCATGACTGTTCAAAGTGCGAAGTCTGCGAGCTATCCGTACCAGCATAGGATCTGTTACATCCTCATCGGGAATATCTTCTATTCCGTATGCGCTGATCCTGTCAGTTTGAAGCTGATCGTAAACTTCATCGAAATCCTCTCTGGTGAGAAGCAGTCCTCTGCTGATCCTATAAAGCGCATAATTTGTAAACGCCCGTTTAAGCTGTCTGTCGGCGTTTAGAACATCATAGGCTTCATACATCTCATCCAGAAATCTTACAGGATCGTATATGCTTTCATCATCTACCTCAAAACGGACAAGCTTCATATTCCTGACAGTGATCCTGTCAGCTTTTCTCAATGCTCTTACGGTAAAGTCCTGTGAATAATATAATGCATCTTTGTTGAATCTCAAGCCGTTCTTTCGGATAAACTCCATCGAAAAACATTTGTCAAAAATTTCAGTCCCTGTAGAGCGAAGATTGTCTTCTATTATATCTTCAAAAGAAAATACAACAGATGCAGGTAAAATATCTTTGTTTTTCGCATATGCCGCGCCTTCGGACGGAAAACGGTCATTTCCTTCAATCCCCTTGGAATTGCATATAACAATATCCGCCTCTTTGTCATCGGCAGTGTAGGCTACTTGTCTTAAGTAGTCCGCATCATATCTGTATTCCATACTTAGGAATAACAAATATTCGCCTTCAGCTTCATCAATGACTTTGTTGAGTATTGAAGCAGTCTCCTCTTCTTCACCTTTGATAAGCCTTATACGCTCATCATCTTTTGCCATTTCCGCAACTATATCTGCCGTACCGTCAGTAGAACCACAATCAACACAGGCAAATTCCATTTTTCCCTCGTTTCTGCCTATTGTGACTCTGATGAAATCTTCAATACGTGCACTGTCATTTTTAAACGGCAGGCATGCAGTATATCTTATCTTGTCAAAGTAACCTTCACCTATATCTACAATCTCTGCCAGCGTCTTATATTTACCGTGACCAAGGTTTTCTTCTGTCAAAACACCTTTCTTTAACACATCTTTGAATTCATCTCTCATATGCCTCAGGTATTCAGGTCTTGCCTTATCGGTAGCTCTTCTGTATGACAGGACAAAGTTGTTGTACCTGAGTTTTTCATATTCAGCCTCAAAGCATCTGGTATCCGGATTTTTTTCCATCCAGTCACGGATATATCTGAATTCATTGGTAATGCAATACAGTTTCTTGTCTGTATTATCCTGTACGGAAGCATTTGGATTATCCTTCCTGTACATATAGTACGGACGGTTTATAAATACCACACGGTCACATTTGGCCATCGTGGTAAAGTAGAATCCGTTATCCTGATATGATGCACCCGGGGTTTCATTATGCTTAAGCTTGTTCTTGCGAATAAACTCCGTCTCATATATTCCCGTCCAGGTATTCATGATAAAACCCATAACCCTGGGTTCATGTTTGGGATTGATCACACGATTGTAGTCACTGTCGTCCAATGAAAGTTTACGGTAACGACGATTATATGTGCCGTCCTCATTTTCGGTAAACCACCTGAAATCCGCTCTTACTATCTGAACATTATAGCCCTTGGCAGCCAGATACAGATCCTCATACATATTGGTGGGGACAAAATCATCAGGCTCAAGTATTCCTATATATTCTCCCTTTGCAGCTTCCATGCCTCTGTTCATGGCTTTTCCGTATCCACCGTTTGAACCGTCGAGAATCCTGAATCTTTTGTCAAAAGTGGCATATTCTCTCATGATGGCCATAGATGCATCTGTAGAGCCGTCGTTTACAAGTATAAACTCTATCTGCTTTAAGGTCTGTTTTCTGAGAGAATCCAATGCATGATTTAAGTACTCCTGCTGATTGTATACAGGAACAACTACAGAAACCCTGGGGTTTGACACCGGGTCGAAAAAAGTCTTCACTGCTTTGACAGGTACCGGCGCGCTGTGACCAGCCAGAATAGCAAGCGTTTCTTTAAAACATTTTTTATATGCTGTCTCAAGACGATCGCCCTTTGTTTCTATATAATCCTGCATCATCTCAATATAGGGGCTTCTGTCTTCTACAGAAAATACAGCTCTTCCAAAATAGTCACAAATTCCGCTGAATTCGTTGAGCATTATCCTGTCTCTTACATCCTTTGAAGCATTTTCCCTTGCAAGAAGATCACCGATCATATCCTGAAGGCCAAGCATGTTCTTAAGACCGTCAAGCCCATTTGTAAAAGATATGTCTTCTCTTATCCTGTCAAAGAGAACTCTGTCTCTACAGCAGGTCATTCTCTTTGCTTTAAGAATCACCTTATAAAGAAATATCCTGGAACCGTAATCTGCTTTCTCAGAAAAGCGGATTTCATTTTTTAGCAAAAAACTTCTTTTGTAAAGGCAAACACGATGATCGGGAATACGATCATATCTGGGACTTGACGCATCAAACCCCAAAATTCTCAAAAAGAATGCCGGCTTCATATCTTCCAGAGTAAAATCCGTAAGCTTCATGGTCTCATCCGTCTCGGGGTTGAGCATGATAGCTGCATACCTCAAACAATCAAGCTCATGAAGATCTGCTTTTTTGCAGATAACCTCAAGCGAATAAGGCATAACTTCATCAGTAGGCTCAAGAAAGATGATATATTCACCTTCTGCAGCCTCGATGCCCTTATTAAATGCCGACGTGCGATCCAACAACGGATCATTAGAAAGAGAACTCCTGTCAAGTTTTATAAGTTTAACCCTGTCTTCAGACGCAACGTATTCTTCTATGATACTGCACGAGAGATCATCCGAACCCGTATCTATGCATACCACCTCGAGATCTTCAAGGGACTGCTCTAATACACTGTCAATCATCCTGGGCAGATAATCAGCCGAATTATGAACAGCTACAATTATGGATAATTTCATATCAACTGCCGCCTTTCTATATGGATCATTTTTTGATCTTCGCGCTAAGTACATTGCTCCATGCAGAATAATACTTAGTCCCACTCACCTTTTTATATGCCCTGACGCGGACATAATAAGTCTTTTTCTTTTTAAGAGAATACAGCACTTTTTTGAGTGTCTTATACGATGCAGCAACAGACGTATTG
>CAJOOT010000235.1 GCA_905236215.1 uncultured Eubacterium sp. | reverse complement strand
CAGCTTACTGAGACTGCGTCCAATGCATTGATGTATATCGTGGTAATCCTTTTGGGAACATCCGTTGGAGCTTCCACATCTGCGGAGGCCTTCCTGAATTGGGATACCATAAAGATAGTAATATTGGGTCTTATAGCATTCTCGGTGGCTACAGCTACCGGAATTCTGTTCGGCAAATTGTTATGTAAACTAACACACGGAAAAATCAATCCGCTTATCGGATCTGCCGGAGTTTCGGCTGTACCGATGAGTGCACGTGTTTCACAAAAGGTGGGAGCCGAAGCGGATCCGACCAATTTCCTTTTGATGCATGCCATGGGACCCAACGTAGCCGGAGTTATCGGAACGGCGGTCGCTGCGGGCGTTTTTATGGCTATCTTTGGGGTATAAGAAAAAAGGCCTTGCTGACAAAAGATTGTACGGATTTGTCGGCTTATACGTCATTACCCATAAGGGGAGGTAATTAAAGATATGAACGAACAAACAAAAAAACCGGTTAAGATAGTTGAAACTATCCTTCGCGATGCTCACCAGTCCCTTATTGCCACACGCATGGAGACTGCTGATATGCTTCCTATTGTGCCGGCCATGGACGAGGCGGGATTTTATGCCGTGGAGTGTTGGGGAGGCGCTACTTTCGATGCTTGTCTCAGATTCCTTAAGGAAGATCCCTGGGATCGTTTAAGAAAGCTTCGCGATGGCTTTAAAAAGACCAGGCTTCAGATGCTCTTTCGCGGGCAGAACATCCTGGGACACAAGCCCTATCCCGATGATGTGGTGGAATATTTTGTCCAAAAATCCATAGCAAACGGAATTGATATCATACGCATTTTCGACTGCCTTAATGATGTGAGAAACTTGGAGACGGCCGTCAAAGCCACAAAAAGGGAAAACGGGCATGCGCAGATTGCACTTTCCTATACCCTGGGTGATGCTTACACCCTTGAGTATTGGGCAAAGATGGCCAAGGATATCGAGAACATGGGAGCTGATTCCATCTGTATCAAGGATATGGCGGGGCTTCTTCTTCCAAAGGCGGCATCTGAACTTGTGGCAGCACTTAAGAGTGCTACATCGCTGCCGATAGACCTGCATACCCACTACACCTCCGGCGAAGCTTCCATGGTTTATATGAAGGCTGTGGAGGCCGGATGCGATATAATAGACACGGCAATGAGCCCGTTTGCGCTGGGTACCAGCCAGCCTGCTACTGAGGTTATGGTTGAAGCGTTTGCCGGCACGGAACATGATACGGGATTGGATCAGGCTAAACTTACGCCTATTGCAGATCATTTCAGACCACTTCGTGAGAAATGCCTTGAAAACGGACTTATGAATCCCAAGGTTTTGGGCGTCAACATTAACACGTTGCGTTACCAGGTGCCGGGCGGCATGTTGTCAAATCTGATTTCACAGTTAAAAGACCAGAAGAAGGAAGACAAGTTTGAGGAAGTGCTCGCAGAGGTTCCGAATGTCAGAAAGGATCTGGGAGAACCGCCGCTTGTCACACCGTCTTCTCAGATAGTGGGTACACAGGCTGTGTTCAATGTTCTTATGGGAGAACGCTACAAGGTTGCTACCAACGAGACGAAGGATATACTTCTCGGAAAGTACGGCCAGACAGTAAAGCCCTTTAATCCCGATATTGTAGACAAAGTCCTTGGGGAAGAAAAAAAGAATGCCATCACCTGCCGACCGGCGGATCTTCTTGAACCTGCACTTGAAAAATACGAGGAAGAGATGAAGGAGTGGAAGATGCAGGATGAAGATGTATTGTCTTATGCATTGTTCCCTCAGGTGGCACTGGAGTTTTTCAAGTACAGAAAAGCGCAGCTTTCGGGAATTGATCCCAACGCCACAGATAAGGAAAACAAAGCCTATCCTGTTTAGGATGGGCTTTTTTCTTGATGTGCGATAAGAGAGGAGCGTTTCCGCTAAGTTGAAAGTCAGGCTATCTTTTTTTCCTGAAATAGAATATAATAATGCTCTGTAATAAGGTTGGGGGAATGTTTTTAATGCAGTTTTATTCCGTACAGTTTCTGGCCTTTGTCCTGATGCTGGTTGTTTTATATTACACTGTATGCAGCAGGATACAGTGGGTCTTACTCCTTGCGGGGAGTCTTACTTTCTATTACGTACTCGGAGGCACATACATATGGGTGGTAATCGCCCTTTCTTTTGTTACGTGGATAGCCTCTTTTATCACCGGACGTATGAATGCCAAATACAGGCTGGATAAGAAAAAAGAGGGCCTTACCAGAGATGATAAAAAGGCTCTTAAAGCCGCGCTTGCCGGCAGGAAACGAGTGGTGCTTGTGGCCGTGGTTATCCTTGTTATCGGAAATCTCGTGGTTTTCAAAGTCCAGAATTTTACAAACGGGCTTCTTCTTCCCATAGGAATATCTTTCTATACGTTCCAGGTTTTATCATATTACTTTGACGTATATATGGATAAGTATGAGTATGAGCCCAACTATCTGAGGTTTTTGCTCTTTGCATCCTGGTTTCCCCAGATGATACAGGGACCTATCAGCAGATATGACAGCCTGGGGGCTCAGTTCAGGACACGTCAGCCTTTTAAGTTTGACAACATCAAGCATGCACTCTTTCTCTTTGCCATGGGCGCCTTGAAAAAGTATGCGATTGCGGATGTACTCATTCAAACCGTTACAGCTGTTTTCGATGATCCGTTGGAGAAGGGCGGATCCACTATCATTGTCGGTATCATTGTATGTCTCATACAGCTTTACTGTGATTTCTCCGGTGGCATAGATATGGTGCTTGGAGTTTCCAAGCTTTTCGGATTCGATTTAAAGGACAACTTCCGTCAGCCGTATTTTTCCACCACATTGGCGGATTTTTGGCACAGATGGCATATTACTCTCGGTGACTGGATGAGAGATTATATTTTCTATCCCCTGGCCGTTACAAAGCCAATGCTAAACATAGTCAAATGGGGCACCAAAACCTTTGGAAAGACCGGACGTATATTGCCGGCTGTCATAGGAAATATCGTGGTATTTTTTCTGGTGGGTGTATGGCACGGAACCGGATGGAATTACGTCCTTTGGGGCTTCTACAACGGCATCCTGATAAGTGTAAGCGAGCTCTTGAAGCCGGCTTTCGGAAGGCTTAACGGAGTTCTTCATATAGGAGATAAATCCAAGGGACTTTACGTGTGGAGGATCATTCGTACCAATATATTTATAGCCCTGGGAGAAATAATAGTGATGGTGGCTGATGTAGCTGAACTGCCCACTGTTTTGTCACATATTTTCACACGTCCGGACTTTGGCTTTGGTGAGTTTTCCGGTGTCCTTGAAAAGACACTCCTTAAGCCCGACGGACGCATATTTATTATAGTATTTATGTTTGTGGCACTTGCTATTGTCATCGTGAGGAGCGTTGTAAAGGAACGCGGCGTGGATCTTTACGGATGGGTATGTCGCAGAAACTTCGTGGTACAGAGCATTATCCTTTGCTTTTTGATATTTACCATGCTCTCTGCATTTATTTTCCAGAATGTGGGAGGAGGATTCCTGTATGCGAATTTCTAAAGTGATTAAAAGACTTTTTAAAATAGTTGTTGCGATACTTATATTCTGTATTTTCAACCAAATATTTACGTTCTTCTTTTCACCCTTCTGTTCGAGCAGCTCACAGATGTGGGATCTTTACAGGGAAAAAGACGATGAGGATCTCGACATGATCTTCATCGGAAACTCCACCTGTCTTGAGTCGGTAGATCCTTCTTTGGTTGACGAACAGACGGGGCATCATTCGTACAACATGGGAACGAACTCCCAGACATACTTTTGCTCGGAGGAAGCAATTCGCGTGGCTGTAGAAGATCATGATATCTCAGATGTGGTATTCATCTTTGATGAATCATATTTAAGCAACGGTGATGAGCACAACGCAAGAGCGGAAGCTTCATTTACGGCTGCAGAAAATAAAGGTCAGCCTATCATTGAACAGTGGCAGCGCAATCTGAGCTATATGTTCAACCCCGAATATGAGGGCACTGTTTTTTCGGTCAACTATTTGTTTCCGTG
>CAJOOT010000234.1 GCA_905236215.1 uncultured Eubacterium sp. | reverse complement strand
TCTAAGCCCGGAGGTATCGACCGTCTGGTTTTCCAATGACTGTATCAGACGCTCTTCATTTCCACCCTTCTCTTTAAGTGCCAGGATGCAAAACGAAATCGGTTTCGATACATTTTTTATCTCATTATACCTTTCAAGCATATCCGCTTCATTTTTTACATTCTTTCGATATGTTCTCAATAAAACTCTAGTGTAATCACTTTCCCTCTTCACCCAGTCGTGACTCTCCCAATCAGAAAAATACTTCTCAACTGTTTTTTTCAAACGATAAAAAAGCTCCGGCCCAAGAGTATCTTTTCCTGCACAGTTTGCAGCAACTATAGCCGCATTTCTCACAGTCATACAGTAAAACCATCCCAAAAAATGCCGTTCAATTATCTCATGGTATTTTCTGTAATCCTCCGGATCTTCCATCAGCCTGTTAAGCAGTTCTTCCTGCACAGACACATTGTCTTTAAGCCTGTCTGCCAAGGCACCGTTTGTAGTAGAGTCCCCTCTCTGAACCCAATTATACAGGCGTTTTGTGCACAAAGCCACGCAAGTTGCCTTAAAGAACATAGGATATGTAAATCGGGGCTCTTCATAAACACAATGTTCCGCGAAGCGCGCATCATTCTCTTTTACAAAATCCATTCTGTAAAGCTTGTTCCAGCATCCCTCGTCCAACAAATTGCTCTGGAGGAACAATTCCCTGTTATATTCGCCAATGCTTATCTGCAAGTCCTGCTTAACTGTTTCACATTCTTCGACATTGCCGTTCATATATCTGTTGTAATGATTAAACTGTACTATCTGCGCATCACAACTTTCAGCCGCTTCATATGCAGTATTGCATGCATCACATTCCAAAAAATCATCCGAATCGAGAAACTGAAGATATTTGCCCGATGCATAGCCTATTGCGACATTTCTGGCTCCACCCTGTCTTAAATTGGTATCCAGCTTAATAACTATAACATCATCCGGATGCTTTTTTTCAAACTCTTCCAGAAGAGCTACTGTAGCTCCTCCATCCTCTGAGGCGTCGTCCACCAGGATACATTCCAGGTTTTCCATCCCTATAGTCTGATGTTCCATAGACTCCAGACACTTTTCGATATAATCCGCACTGTTATGGCAAGGAACAACTATGCTTATTTTCTTCATTTGTTTCCCTCTGATAATTGCTATATTTATACAAAAAGCCGCCACACCCCGGATCTGTATGTCCGTTTGGCACAGCGGCAACATAATCAGTTCACGATCATCAATAGCATGTTTTTTCTATTGCATCGTAAAATTTCTGCATATACGGAAGAAGATCATCTATCATGGCTTCTGCCGTAATCCCATCATCATTCTTCTCGTATTTTGCCATAAAATCAAGAACCAATGCATTTAGTTCATCTTTATCAACGTTCTTTTCCGTCTCGTTGACATAATCCATAGTACGGTTAAACACTTCCGTAACAAAGTTTACACCGTTTAGAATAGCCTTCAGATATTCTGTTGTATCGGGAAGTCTGCCATTCATCAATTCTTCCGCACATTTGGGAATGGCTGCAAAAAGCTTTTCGATATAATCATGTACCGTAATCAGCGCTTCCTTTTGCTGAGCTCTGATCTCTTCAATATTCTCTGCCATGAAGTATTTCCCCCTGTAGACATTATTCAGACCCAAAGTCCAATAATATTATCGGCTATTTTTCCCAAAAAAACAATACTCATAAAGAAATGTATTTATTTTTTTCCACCCATATAATATTTTTGGGTAATATCACACAATTGCTTAAACTCTTCTTCACTAATATCCTTGCCCAAAAGTGAAAGCTGCACCTTCTGAAACTCCGTGGTATATCCTTCTATGTATGGATTGTTTCGATATGCATCGCCTGTCCATTCCCTTGTATTTGATACAAGTTCCCTATACCTTTCGTATGGCGGAAATGAGTATCTTAGTGCAAGGAGCTTTAGTCCCGCCAGATAATATGTCATAAGAATATCAAACCTGAAGGCATCCTTGTATTTGTCAAAGCCCCCATGATCTTCAATAAATCTGTATCTTAATTCAGCCATGAAAAAGAAATCTTCATGATGGGGTTTATCCAAAGATCTAACCGTGGATGAGTTTCCCAGCCAGTAATGATATAATTTTTCATCAAGAATATATACGCTGTCCGCATAAAAATACAACTGGGTAACAAAGTATATATCCTCATATGCCTTTCCCTCGGGGACAGATACTTTATTTTCCGTAAGAACGCTGCGTCTTATAAGCTGGTTCCACACCGTAAAGCCTATGATATTCTGTGATATAAGCTCGCTCCTGATATCGTCTGATGCAATATCTATAAATCGGCTGTTTTTACCTTTTATCACATCACTTTGACCGGGCTTTTTATATTCCATATCCTTAGAATACCGGCAGGTCACGATATCGCAGCCATATTTCTGAGCAGCCTCATACATATGCTCATACATACAAGGCTCTGTCCAATCATCCGAATCACAATATCCGACATACTCTCCGATGCACTCTGAAAGCGCAAAATCCCTTGCTCCTCCCTGCCTTATATTGGCGGGAGTCTGCAACACACGTATCATTTCAGGATACTCTTCTTCCCAGTACTTAAGCCGCGCATATGTGCCATCGGTAGAACAATCATCTACTAAAAGTACCTCAAGTGCATTTTGGCCTATCGTCTGGTTTACAAGAGACTCAACGCAACGATCCACAATATCAGCCACATTGAAACACGGAACTATAACACTTATTTTTTTCATATACCCACCACTTTGAATATCTCCTGCATCCTCACTTCAAAAGAATGCTCCTTCTTCATCTTTTCCTGTCCGGCCAGGGCAATATCACGTCTCTGCGACTCATGTGAAAGGTAATATTCCGTCTTTCCAATAAGATCATCTGTAGATTCAAAATAAACAAATTCCTGTCCCGGCACAAAATGTCTCAAAAAATCCGCCTGGAAATTTGTCATAAGAAAGCCTCCGCAGGCCATTATATCCATGGCTCTTAAGGGTATTCCCGAGTAGATACTCCTCAAGGTGATATTGAGATTAATGGCACTTCCGGCAAATACATAAGGCATCTCGTTGTAGTAGTCCACGGCACCGTAATTTGTCGCATTGGGAATAACAGCGCCCTTATTCAGTGTAAACAGGCTCACATTAAATTTTTCAGCTAAAGCCGTAAGGATCCTTATGCGTTCAGTCTGAGTCATCTTTCTGCCCAGAAAATAGTTTGCATAAACGTATTCCGGCGTCTGCGCTCCATCGGGAGACGGTACATAGGGCTCTGCCTTCATCATTGCCTCTATGATATCTTTTGTCAAAACCTCTTCCACAAAGGAATAGCCATACACCTTCATCTGGGCTTCCATGACAGCTTCAAGATATCCCTTTGTATATGGATCAAGTTTTTCTTCCATTCGCTCATAAAAATTGTGTTCTTCATTGTATAAAGAACCCACAAAAGATACATCGGCAATGGGTTCCAAAAGCCTCTTGTCCGCGTTGGGATCCGGATAAAACACCCGGGACGCAAGGGGCATATAGTATACCGTGTTTATCCCGCCTTTTTTGAGTCGTTCATATAGGGCGCTGTCAAAAAGAAAAACGTAATTGGTAGGATATAATATTTTGTATGAGAACACATTGACCAAAGGACTATCGTATATTACCGAAATATATTTGAGTCCGTTCCTGTGGGTGCTTTCAGCCACTATGGGATAAAAATTAAAAGAAAAGAAAATATCCGGCTTTTCCTTTTCCGTAAACTCATCAAATGCCTTGTCAAATTCCCCGGATTGTCTGTCCTGATAATCCTTATGAAAAAACCTGACAACAGTATGTCCCATATTCTCAAGTGCATTTATGCATGATTCTTTTCCGAATGCCCCCCAATCCATGAACATTATCTTCATGACTGTATATCCCCCATATCTTCTCTTGCCGCATCCATCATCTGCTGCAATCTGATGATCATATTGTGCCTGTCTCTTATAGCCTTGTATCCGTTAAGAGATATCTCAAGGCGCTTGTTCTCATGCTTAAGATAGTACTCTGTTTTGTCTGTAAGCTCCTGAAGGTCATGAAATACCTCAAGTTCCTTTCCAATTTCAAAATAATCTTCAAGTTCTTTCTGATAATTGGTAAGAAGAAAGCCTCCGCAGCCCAAAATGTCAAACACTCGCTGCGGTATACCGGTTCTGATTGATGGAATGGTAAAATTCAGGTTGATCTTACTGAAATAGAACACCTTATTCATTTCATCATAATATCTGACCGACGGCTTAATATTAACTCCCCGAAGAAATTCCGATCCTTCGTAGCTATAAAGATCCACTTTAAAGCTTT
>CAJOOT010000233.1 GCA_905236215.1 uncultured Eubacterium sp. | reverse complement strand
TTTTTTAATCGGGGTGACGGGATTTGAACCCACGACCTCTTGACCCCCAGTCAAGCGCGCTACCAAACTACGCCACACCCCGATTGTGCATCAAAAACCATTGGCAATTTCAGCAACTATGATATATTACAACATAGTTGCGATTCGGTCAAGGATTTCTTTTGCAACATCCTGTTTTTCCATAATAGGAAGACTTTCTTCCGTTTCCTTTGTAATAATGGTAACCACATTGGTATCAGTGCCAAATCCTGCTCCATCCACTTTCAGATTGTTTGATACTATCATATCAAGATTCTTCTTCTCAAGCTTTTTTCTGGAATTGGCGATAACATTTTCGGTTTCCATGGAAAAACCGCAGAGAATCTGTCCGGCCTTCTTTCTTTTTCCCATTTCAAGAAGAATATCTTCTGTTTTCTCAAGCTCAACTGTGATATTGCCGTCGCTCTTTTTTATTTTGTTATCCGCTATCTGTACGGGTCTGTAATCGGCAACTGCTGCAGCCATTATGACTGCATCCGCAGTCTCAAATTCCTTAAGAGCGGCCTCTTTAAGTTCAAGCGCATTCTCTATGGAAATTTCTGTGGTACCTATGGGAGCTGTATGACCTGTAGGACCGGTGATAAAGGAAACCGACGCTCCCCTTGCAACAGCCTCTCTTGCAAGCGCATAGCCCATCTTTCCGGTGGAATGGTTGGTAATATAACGAACCGGATCAAATGCTTCTCTGGTGGGTCCTGCGGTAACTACAATCTTTTTCCCCGTAAGATCCTTTTTTCTAAGGATAGCCGTAATTATCCTCTCTGTGAGGATCTCCGGCTCTTCCATTCTGCCACGCCCTTCATCCCCACAGGCAAGTATACCGGATTGCGGCTCGGCGATGATCACACCTCGTTTCTTGAGGGTTTCAAGATTCTCACACGTTGCGGGATGGTCATACATACGCGTGTTCATGGCAGGTGCAACCATAAGGGGGCACCTCAATGACAACGCGGTTGTAGAAAGCATATCATCTGCAATTCCGTTAGCGACCTTGGCAATCACGTTGGCTGTAGCCGGAGCAATAATCATAATGTCAGCCTTCTTACCCAGAGAGATATGTTCAACCTCGTATTCAAAATTTCTGTCGAAGGTATCTGTAATGCATCTGGTCTTTGTAAGCGTTTCAAAGGTAAGCGGTGCTATAAAGTTTGTGGCATTTTGTGTCATAATAACATCAACATGCGCATTGAGTTTTGTAAGTGCGCTGGCAAGATATGCAGCCTTATATGCGGCTATACTGCCGGATACGCCTAAGATAATGTTTTTATTAGTTAACATAATACAGTCTCCACTATTCAAAATCCTGACAGAATCTGTCTATGGCACTTATAATCTGCTGTAATTCAGGACTGACATCCTTCTCATCCGCAAGCAAAAAGTCCAGATTCTTTCTTTCATTTTTGATTTCCTCTATCTGCTTCTCCATACGAGCCCTGATTTTTTGGCGACCGGCCACAAGCCGGTGTCTGACCTCAACCATTTCTCTGGGGTCTAAAATTGCATTACACTGGTTGACCCAGATAATTGGATCCGTCAGATGAAAACGTCTCAACTGCCTAATCAATACCTTTTTTTGGTATTCCATCTGCTCATTGGCCTTCTGAGTCTCTTCGCGCTCTTTCAAAACAAGCTGATACTGTTCCCACAAATAATCAAGCTCATAAGACGAATGTACATCATACTTATCGTAAATATACTCAACCGCATTGGTAACAGCAACATATTTGGCCTTCATACGGTTCTGCATAACAATCGACTTATTGAGCGAGGCCTCGGAGCGCTTGGAAAGTCGTCTGTTGGAAATAATCTTAAGAAATCCCGCAAAGGCAACCACAGCCACCGCCGCGCTCACTATAACATTGGCAAGGGTAAGGTTTATACCAAGCGCCATAGTCACATAAAGACTTAATATATTCCAAATAACAAAGACCACCAAGACCATAATAAGCGCCTTGTTTAAGAGTTTGTTCTCTCTTTTTATGTTTTTCATGGTAACAGCCCAGGAATGCTTTTCTCCTTCGAGATATTGCATATCCCTTTTTACCATACCCTGATATGCCTCATTGGATCTCAAGCGTTCAATCTGTTGAGGTATATCATCTGCCGATGCTTCAAAATCATTGATCCTGTCTTCCGGCAAGCGCTGCTTCTGGTTGAGAAGTCCAGATCTTTTCTGAACGAGCTGAAGAACTCTGGCCGCCGTAAGCTCTATCTCTTTATGGTCATCCTCCGATAGAGAGTCTATCACCTGAGTATCTTTCAAGTAGCCCGTAACGACATCGTACTCGTTCTTTTCCTCCTTCATGGCATTGGTATATCCCATAATACGCTCACAGCATGCCACAATTTCCTGGCGTTTGTCGATGTGATCGAAGGATGAAAGATCTATATTCCTGTCAAAAGCCGTCTCTTTTCGGTTTTTCGATGGAGCTTCTTCAAAGAAAACATCATCCGATTTCGGTTTTCTCCTGAATACTCCAAAAATCTTTTGCAACAAGCCCATTTTCAGACCTCTTTAAATAATCGACCTTCCATCTCCTGACTATCTTGGCAGTTTTTGAGAAAAATTCTTCATCATCCAGTTCTCTTAAACCTTCGTCAGGTACTTCCTCTCTGATGCTGCGTTCCATGGCGGATATCTCGCTGACATCCCGCGGAGTTATAAGACGATTTTCAATAAGTAGTTCCTTGTTCTCTTCTGAAAGATATACCGCTCGCCTGTATGCGTC
>CAJOOT010000232.1 GCA_905236215.1 uncultured Eubacterium sp. | reverse complement strand
CTGCAAAGCCAAAATGCATGGACGCATTTTGGCCTACGTGGGTCAAGGGAGCAGCGCTCCATTGTCTGGTCCAGGGCGAAGCACATGGGCAGATCCAAGGTGCAACCTTGGCCCAGTTATGTGATCGCTTGCGACACATAGTACTGGGTATTACTTGACGCTTCGCACAAGTGATCAGACAGGCTTCGCCTGCGCCACACCAGATGGATTTGATTATTAAGAAGGAGACGAAAATGAAGGCTACAAGACATAACGGAAGATCAGGAGTTCACGGGACCTACAATGTGAAGCACAATGATCGCAACTTCGATGTGGTGAATTCAGAACACATCGATGAGGAAAGGACGGTAAAGAACATCTACTGGGATTGCTACCAGGGTTACTACCGGCCGGATACAGATAAAGGAGAGAGACTTACCTTTTCAGAGATTGAGAAGCAGTTCTATAGTGAGCACTACGGAGAACATGTCAAAGCTCAGAATTTACGAAATGAGGAAGCCAGACATAAGGAAAGGAACCGGACCATAGATGATCTGCTTGTTAATAAGAAGACATGCCCTGAAGAATCTCTGTTACAGCTGGGAAACATCGACGGAACAGTACCCTCTTCTCTTCTGGCGGAGATATCCTCTGAGTACTTTGACGAGTTTGATAAGCGGTTCGGGAAACATATACATATTATTGACTGGGCCCTGCATTTGGATGAGACAACTCCCCATATTCATGAAAGACATGTATTTGATGCAGAGAACCAATATGGAGAGATATGCCCTCAGCAGGATAAAGCTCTTGAGGAACTTGGATTTGAGTTACCGGATCCTACAAAGGCAAAGGGAAGATACAACAACCGTAAGATGTCCTTTGACAGTACCTGCAGGAGCATGTTTCTGGATATATGCTTAAGACACGGATTGGAGATAGATATGGAACCCGTATACGGCGGCAGGAGCTATCTGGAAAAAGAGGATTACATAGTTATGAAGCTAAAGGATGAGAAAGAGCAGCTTCTGGACACGAATGCCGAACTCATGAATGAGAATGACAGACTTGTAATGAAGATATCGGATGTCGAGGCAGTCCTCTGTGATGTAGCGGCGGATGCGTATGAGAAGGCCGGTGGGGTCATTGCAGAGATGGTGATTGAAGACACTCAGAGAACAAACGAGAAACTCATAAACGATTATGAAGCCCGTATTCTTGAATCCAACACTACCCCGGCAACAAAAAACATTGTAAAGAAGATATTTACCGGCATCAGAAATCTGTTTGCAAGGACAACACAGAGAATGCTTGGCTCCATTCACGGGTCTCTTTCTGATCCTTTGATCAAGGAAAGGAACATAGGAAAGATTAAGGAACGGGCCAGAGAATCGATCATGGATAAGCTGACCCGTTATAAGGAACAGGTGGCCTTAGAACCAAGGAGATGTAAACCGGATAAACAAAGAGATATGGAAAGGGGGCTTTGAGCATATGGCCAGAAAAAGAATGTTTTCATTTGATGTGATCAACTCAGACAGATTCCTTGATCTGCCACTTGCAACCAGGGGATTATACTTTCACCTTAACTGTGAAGCCGATGACGATGGCTTCATATCATCGGCATTAAGAACTCTAAGGGCGGTGGATGGAACAGAGGAAATGCTTAATGAACTGGTAAATGCAGAGTATCTGATAAAGTTTGATTCTGGTATATATCTTGTTAAACATTGGCTGTTGCATAACTGTATCCAAAAGGACAGATATACGCCAAGCATTCATACAAAAGAAAGAGGCCAGGTCAGCGTTGTGGATCGCATATACTGTTTGTCTTCGTATACAGACTGTATACAGAATGGTTCCAATCTGTATACACAGATAAGTATAGATAAGAGTAGAGAAGATAAGGATAGAGAAAAACCCAAACGAACCAAGGCTCAAAACTTCAATAATAACAAGTATGATTTTGACGAATTGGAGAAAAAACTGCTATCCATATCCTGAGTGATCAAGTACTACCTATATTTAATGTTAATGAGAAGAATAACTGACATATCCCGGACATCCGGGATTTTTTATTGCCCGTTTTTGGATTCCTTACAAAAGGAGTCCTGAAACGGGTTTTTGCATGGAAGGAGCGATATGAACGAAATACATTGCAGAATAAGTGCCTCCGAACAATTGGAGGCTATCAATTATATGGCTGAGAACGGAATGCTCTCGGATTATCTTAATGAAAGTGGTATAATCAATGCGGACGCTATTTGGGGCGCGGTGAATGATATGAATAAACGTAAGCTGCTTGAGCAGCATCCATACACCATTACCCGGTTAGCGAATGGTCGTTGGCAGACTTTTCTTCCTGCCGACAAAAAGCATAAAAAGAAGCAGATCAGGAGGGTTGACAAAGAAGACCTTGAAGCAGTTGTAGTTGATTATTACATAAAAAAGAATACAGTACATACAATCGAGAAGGCCGCTTATGAATGGCTTGATTTTAAAGCATCTGAGCCGGGATTCAAGAAAGCATCTTATGACCGTTATGAAAACAACTATTTAAGGATACTGGGCGATTATGGTGATATGAATATTGCCAAACTGTCGGAATTCGAGCTTGAAGACTATCTTATACATAGGATAATCGACAAACAGATAACCTATAGAGCGTGGTCGGATATCAAAATAGTACTCAAAGGGATATTTAAGTATGCTAAGCGTCACCAATACACGGATATCGCAATAGATGATGTTTTGGATTACGTCGACAGTGAAAAGAAAGTATTTGCCAGGCCTAAAGTGAAGAACGACTGTGATGAAGTGTTCACTGAGGATGAAGTCAGGATGATCGAGGCATATATCAATGGCAGAAAGAACCAGTCTCTTGTTGACCTCGGTATAAAGCTTGCATTAAGAACCGGACTACGCGCAGGTGAACTGGCGGGGCTTAAGTATTCTGATCTTGATCCGTATGCAAAGCTGATAAGGATAAGTCGAACAGAACAACACAGCAAGGATCGTGAAGGCCATACAGAATACTATTTTTCAGATGAGGGAACACTTAAGTGCGATCATTCCGCGGAGAACCTGTATGTAGATCAGAACACTATCAATCTGATACGCGAGATTTATGAGAGACATCCGGAGAGCGACTATCTGTTCCATGATGGCCATTTCATAAGATCACAGGCGTTTTCTAAAAGGCTGAGTCACATCTGCAAGACTATAGGTATACCGCCCAGAACGCTTCATAAGGCGCGAAAGACATATGCTACCAGGCTAATTAACGCAGGAGTGGATCAGATGCTCGTGAAAACACAGCTAAGACATAAGGACATTACTACAACGCTTAAACACTATTACAGAGATAACAAATCCTCTGCTGAAAAAGCGGCCAAAATAGAGGCTGTTTTCGGCAATTATTGACCTTAAAAGTGGAACATGTGGAACATTTATGGAACATGCCATTTTGGGACAATAAAAAAATCCCGGAAAACCGCATAAATACGGTATTCCGGAAAATCGCTCAGCAGGGGATGAGAGAATCGAACTCCCACCAAAGGTTTTGGAGACCCCTATCATACCATTTGACCAATCCCCTGTGTGTCTGCAACTGTCAGTTATCCCCCTGTATACGGGCATCTAAGCCAAAACAGTCACATAAACCATTATACATGCGGCGAAAATAATGTCAAGGACGAATCTGGTCATATAAAAATATTCAAAACAGGTCATTTATATATATCAGATCGGTGCTATAATTAAAAAAACGCAAAGGAGATCTGAGATTATGGAAAGATCACAGCTTAACCGTGTAATATACGCCGCATTAATGGCTGCAGTGACATGCATCGCGACGATGGTGATAAGGGTTCCTTCGGTAGGTGCCGTAGGCTATGTTAATATAGGAGACACAGCCGTACTCATATGTGCATGGTTTATCGGAGGTGTGTACGGAGCACTTGCTGCAGGCATAGGTTCGGGACTTGCGGATCTTTTATCGGGATATGCATATTACGTCCCCGGTACATTCATCATCAAATTCACGATGGCT
>CAJOOT010000231.1 GCA_905236215.1 uncultured Eubacterium sp. | reverse complement strand
TGTAACCGCAACATTGTATCCTTACCAGAGCATAGGATTCAGCTGGATGAAATATGTCACCGACCAGGATTGCGGCTGTATTCTTGGGGATGAAATGGGCCTAGGTAAGACTCTACAAGTGATAACCCTTATTGCGAGCCGGAAAGGTGTTACAGATAAACCGAGCCTAATTATTATGCCGGTT
Organism: uncultured Eubacterium sp.; assembly: GCA_905236215.1. Classification (GTDB taxonomy): domain Bacteria; phylum Bacillota; class Clostridia; order Lachnospirales; family Lachnospiraceae; genus RUG14243. Next base: position 3,355 of record CAJOOT010000231.1, on the reverse strand, counting down.
TCTTTGCTGGAAAACTGGCGCCGTGAGTTCGAAAAATTCACGACTGGGATTGATCTTTATATCCATCATGGAGGGAAACGCACTGGACTATATACTGAACTGCAAAAACATGATGTGGTCTTAATATCCTATTCAACGGCCTCCTCTGATTTCTCCATGTTAACCATGATAAACTGGGATTTAGTAGTTGTAGATGAAGCCCAGGGTATAAAGAATCCGGATGCGCAACGCACACGTTCAATTAAAGGCATTCCTCGGCGAGCGTCTATTGCTATTTCCGGAACACCTTTCGAGAATCACATCCTCGACGTGTGGTCAATAATGGATTATGTTGAGCCCGGCTATCTTGGAACCAAAAGAGAATTTGAAGCCACTTATCCGGATGATATTATAGGCGCTGAAAAAGTCGAGTCCTCCATCACTCCTCTTATGTTGAGGCGCCGAGTTGCCGATGTGGCAAAAGATTTACCTGACAGAATTGATATCGAGGTACCGCTTGAAATGCCGGAAAAGGAAGCCGAGGAATATGAAAAGTACCGGCAGGCTATTCTTGCTGAATATGATGGAAAGAATGCCTCATTACCACTCCTTCAAAAGCTTCGCATGTTCTGTACTCATCCGGAGATTATCACTGAGTCTCGAATAGATCCTACTTTCAGAAGTCTGAAATATGAAAGACTCTGTGAAATGCTTGATGAGATTTCTGCTTCAGGGGAGAAATGCATTCTTTTCACTTCTTATACTAAGATGTTCGAACTGTTAAGAAGTGATATAAGGCAAAGAATAGGCATTCCAGTGCTTCAGATTAATGGGGAAACTCCGCATAAAGAACGCCAGGAGATAGTGGACCAGTTTACCAATCTGGAAGGATCTGCTCTGCTTGTTTTAAACCCAAGGGCCGCAGGAGTTGGACTTAATATTACTGCTGCCACGAGAGTCATCCATTACAATCTGGAATGGAATCCCGCAATAGAAGATCAGGCCTCAGCCAGGGCTTACAGGAGAGGACAGACAAGAAAAGTATTCGTGTACAGACTCTTCTACAAAAACACTGTCGAGGAAGTTGTAAATGAACGCATTATAAAGAAGCGTGGTATGTTTGAATCAGCCATTGTAGGCACGGATGGCTCTCAGGCTAATACAGAGGATATCATACGCGCCCTAATGATGACCCCTAAAAACTAATACCAAATGGATGCAATCAGGGTAAAGGCAATCAGCAAAAGATTGTCCGCCAATGACACGGGAGAAACAGGAGGACATCAAGCCGGGATTTGTGTCCCTAAAGGCAGTGATGCATTGTTATTCTTCCCTGACCTCGGGAACTCCACCAAGAATCCAAGAGTCTCGTTGATTTTTGAAGATGACTGGGGGCAGAGGTGGCCATTCAACTTCATATACTACAACAATAAGTTTCATAGTCCTAATGGAACCAGAAACGAATATCGACTGACTGGCTTGACGCGTTTTTTTCGGGAAAACGGATTGAAATCCGGAGATGAAATTATGCTTATACATGGCTCTGATGGAGAAGATTATATTAAGTTTGAAAAGACAGGCCAAGGCTCCTCGTCAAGTGTTTTATGTGAGGACGGAATCGTTAAAACCAAGCTTACCATCAATGACAATTGGCGTGTAATCGACTTGAAATTAGCAGGTTATAAAAGAAAGTAAATAGCATTATATGGAAAGGAATATTACTCTACCTCCCGATCCTGCCCGGGTAATGGAAGGACTTCGTGACACCGGCTACAACTTTAATACTGCGGCCGCCGACATCATTGACAACTCCATTGCTGCACGAGCAACAAAGGTTGATATCGCCATTAACCTGGATGCCGCCCAGAATATAACCGTTTTATTTGCGGACAATGGATGCGGAATGAATGAGGAGGAACTCCTTAATGCCATGAAATATGGCTCAAAGGAAAGACAGAACGCAGCAAGTCTCGGGAAATTTGGTCTTGGACTAAAGACCGCTTCCACAGCTTTTTGTCGCAGCCTTTCCGTTATTTCCCGGGGCAATGACAATGTTATGAGAAAAGTCCAGTGGGATCTGGATCATATTGTCGAAAAGGGAGATTGGGAGCTATTGATACCCGATGTGACCGAGGACGAGTGCACCCTCCTGGAGGACACCTGCGGTGATGGGACTGGAACATTAGTCGTTTGGGATAAGATCGACAGACTGCTCCAGAACAGTAAAACGCCGGCTCGTAAGAGTCTGAAGAGGATTGAAGATGTTCTGCGTTTCCATATTTCTTTGGTTTACCAGAGATTTCTTGATAAGAATGACCATAGGGCTCCAGATGTGGAAATTACTTTAAATGGAAAAGCTATCGCTCCATGGGATCCTTTCTGCAGCAAAGAACCAAACTCTACTGTTCTCGGACAGAACCTCATTGAGATTGAGTCCACTGATGATTCTGTTCAGGGAGAGCTCCTTATTAAGTCTGTGCTCATTCCTCGAAAAGAGGAGTTTTCATCTGCCGCAGCTGCAGAACGTGCTATGATACAGAACTCAATGCAGGGTTTCTATATCTACAGAGAGAATCGCCTTATTCATTACGGAGACTGGATGGGTATGTTCATCAACGAACCGCACGGTACTCTTCTTCGTGTTGAATTATCATTTGACCATAACCTGGATAAGGCCTTCTCCATTGACATAAAGAAATCCAGGATTCTGCTAAATGAAGATATTTTTGACGAGATAAAGAATAAGATTCTCCCTGCGCCCAGACGAGCAGCTGATGAACGATACAGGCTTGGCACCCAGAAGAAGGCTGCCGAGGTGTCAAAAACTGCTCATGACGCAGCCAATCAAAACATCGAGCAAAAAGCTCATAGTGTCGAGCAATCCAAGATAACCGTTACTGATATTGCTAAGGGTGAAGTCGAGATCTCCAATAAGAACGGTGTAACAAAGTCTACGCTGACAATCAAGACTTCAGGGGACCAAAGCAAATGTCGTGTTATCCCTGTTCCGGATCTTGAAGCTGGCGTTCTCTGGCATCCCGCGCTATATGATGAGAAACACGCTGTTGAGATTAACACATCTCACCCGTATTACCAGAAAATTTATTTGCCGGTGATTTCTCAGAGCGTGATGGTTACAGGTATGGATGCATTGCTTTGGGCATTGTCAGAAGCCGAATTTGCGACATATTCGGAAGAGACTAAAGAGGCTTATGAAGATCTCAGGATTTACGTCTCTCAGTTCCTGAAGAAACTTGTAAAAGATCTTCCCGATCCGGATTTTGAAGATAACAAATGAAAAGCGTCTATGAAATAAGGAGAGCTCTTGCTGAGGTCTTCGATATACCATTTCAGGTTGAAATACACCCCGGACCAG
>CAJOOT010000230.1 GCA_905236215.1 uncultured Eubacterium sp. | reverse complement strand
TTACAATGATCGCACAGTCGCTTGTGCCGGTATTGGCGGATGAGCGTACTGCTGTTGAAGATATGGCAACAGTTGAAGAGACAGCTGTGACAACAGTTGTAAGTGATACGGTGAAAGTGGCGACATTAAATGTGAGCAAAGCCGAAAGCAGCACTACAGATGATGCAGAAACCAAAACGGCCGACAAAGTTACGGTTACCTTTGATATGAATGGTCACGGTACCACAGCACAACAGCCTGAGGCTCAGACTGTGGAAAAGGGTAATAAAGCCACAAAGCCCACTTCTCTGGTAAACGGTATTTATACAAATGACAAGGCTCATGACGGATACTGGTATTTTGAAGGCTGGTATACGGAAGAAGAATGCAATAATGTATATGACTTTAGCAAGGAGCTGACAGAGGATGTTACGCTTTATGCAAAGTGGGTAAACTACGATCCTTCATATGTTACATGGACAGAAACCACCAACGCTGACGGCACGGTTACAAAGACCCATGTGTTGGGCTCAAGTGAGCTTAGTTATTATGAAAAACACCGGGCGTCTGCAGTAAGAAACGGCTTCAGAGCCATGTTGAGGGACTATCTTTCCTATGCCAAAGAAAAGTACAGTGCCAAGACTACTTACTATATAAAGGTGACACCGGGCACGTATAATATCTGGAAGACGTCTGCATCCGACGATAATGATGACGGAAAGACGACGGTGGATGAGCAGTATCAGTTACGCATATTCAGCAATACCACCCTTGATATGACGGGCTGTACAATCACTACCTATCTTGCCGAAAAGGACGGCACTCTGAAGAAGACTTCTGACAACAAATACATTAACAAAATACTTATAGCAGGCAACCCCGAGGATGGTTATTCGGGATATGACGATTTAAAGAATATCACAATCATAGGAGGTACATGGGATTGCTCCACCTGTTCCCTGTCACATCCTATCTTCCAGCTGGCTCATGTAACCAACCTTAATATACAGAATGTGACATTGCAGAATGGTTGCGACAATCATCTTTTGGAGATGGCAGCTGTAAATCATGTCAGCATTACCGGCTGTAATTTCTTAAACCAGAGAGTGGGCTCCACGGACAACTGTCGCGAGGCGCTTCAGCTTGACATTAACAGTATGGCATTTGGAGATTACAATACAGCCGGAAAATATAAGCGTTTGGGATGCACCAATGTGGAAATAGCAAACTGTACATTTGACAATGTAGTGCAGGCAATAGGTTCGCATACCTACGAATCCACATATCCGCACAGCAGCATATCCGTACACAACAACACCATAACAGGGGTAACTGCTTCGGGTAAATACGAAAATCTGGCCATCCATGCACTGTACTGGAAAAATTCGGCCATTTACTCTAATACCATAAGCAACGTTGGTACAAGCGGTATACGTATAGAAGGCAGCTGCACCGGCACATCGGTTTACAAAAACACCATTAATAATTGCACCTATGCGGGTATATCTATTATAGCCCTCCCCAATATAGGAGGCATTATGAAGAATGTACACAGCAATACCATCAAATCAGTAGGAACTGAAGGTATATACATAAACGGTGCCAAAGTAAACAGCATCTACTCCAACAAGATAACATCATCGGGTACATGTGCTATAGAAGCAGTTGCCTCAACTATAGCAACTATCAAGACCAACACTATAACAACACCCGGAAAGTATGGGATCTGGGCTGTAAGCGGTTCTTCAGTGACTAAGATCCTGTCAAATACCATTAGTAAGGCGAAAACCTACGGTATATACATAAGCGGCAAGACGAATGTATCGCAGATTAAGTCCAATACAATAAAGGGTGCCCAAAAAACAAAGACAGGTATTTACATTTACAAGCAGTGCACGGTTAAGCAGGTGATTTCAAACAAGCTTAAGAAATGCACAGAGTACGGGGTGCTTATCAAGAAGAAATGCACGATTAATAAATTCGGAAAATCCACTTATACGAAATGCAAGAAAAAATATAAAGTCAAGAATTCAAAAGTAAAGAAATATGTGTAAATTCTGAGTTTAAAGGGGAGACCCGGAAAGGAATTTGAAAGATGGATTTTTTAAGTGATGTGGCAAGAAAAACCAAGCAGGCGGGAAAAGATGCGCTGAATAAGGCCGGTGATGTAAAAGATACGGTAAAGTACAAAATGGATATACACACCAAAGAAGAGTTTATCGATCGCCAGTATGCATCAATAGGAAAGCGTGTTTTTGAAGCGGAAAAGGATAAGGAAAATACGCCCTATGAGGAAGTATTCCTGATAAAGCGCACATTTGAAGAAATAGAAGAGATCAAGGCTGAGATGGCCAGGCTAAAAGGCATGGACAAATGCCCTTCATGCGGAGCTTCGGTAGAAGCCGGAGGCAGATTTTGTCCTATATGCGGAGCAAAAATGACAGAGGAATAGAAGGGATAACATGAGTAACAAAGGCAAATTTTACATGACGACGGCAATCGCCTATACCAGCGGAAAGCCGCATATTGGAAACACATATGAGATTATACTTGCTGATTGTATTGCCAGATTCAGAAGGCTTGAGGGGTACGATGTATACTTCCAGACGGGTACGGATGAGCACGGACAGAAAGCCGAGCAAAAGGCAGCTGATGCAGGCAAAAGTCCAAAGGAATTTGTAGATGAGGTGGCCGGCGAGGTCAAGCGTATCTGGGATTTGATGGATTCCTCATATGACAACTTCATCCGTACAACAGATGAAGACCACTGCAAATGCGTGCAGAAGATATTCAAGAAGCTTTATGACAAGGGAGATATCTATAAGGGCAAGTATGAGGGTATGTACTGCACACCTTGTGAGTCGTTTTGGACACCTTCGCAGCTGGTGGATGGAAAATGTCCCGACTGCGGCAGGGAGGTTACACCTGCCAGTGAGGAAGCGTATTTCTTTAAGATGAGTAAATACGCCGATCGTTTGATGCAATACTATGAAGAT
>CAJOOT010000229.1 GCA_905236215.1 uncultured Eubacterium sp. | reverse complement strand
GATTGCGGCACCTTATTTTTTGTGGTATCATGAATCCCGTGTAAGCTTTAAGAGATTGGAGGAAGCACCATGATGGATCTTAAGAGTATAGGAAGTGCGGCAAAAGAGGCGGTTTCAAAGATGAACAGAGTTTCATCGAAGCAGAAAAACGATCTTTTATATGCATTGGCCAGGCTTTTGGAAAAGGAAAGCAAAGCAATCATAAAAGCCAACGCCATAGATATAGAAAACGGAAAGAAGAACAATATGCCGGATGGTCTCATAGACCGTCTTCTTTTGACGGATGAGAGGATAAAAGGCATGGCAGACGGGCTACGGGAGGTGGCGGCACTTGACGATCCCATAGGCGCCATGGAATCCGTGACAGTCCGCCCTAACGGTCTTAAGATTGGAAAGATGGCTGTTCCTATGGGGGTTGTAGGTATCATATATGAGGCAAGACCAAATGTTACCACAGATGCATTCGGACTCTGCTTTAAGACCGGCAATGTCTGCATATTGCGTTCCGGCTCCGATGCAAAATATTCTGCTGAGGCTATTGTTGATATTATAAGAAAGGCGCTTAAAGAGGCTTCTCTTCCGGAAGATGCCTGCCAGATACTAAAGGATGTAGATCATGAGGGACTTCAAAAGTTTATGCAGATGAAGGAGTATGTGGATCTCCTCATACCCCGGGGTGGAGCCGGACTTATCAGAAATGTGGTTGAAAACTCAAAGATTCCCGTAATAGAGACAGGCACAGGAAACTGCCATGTATATGTGGATGAAAGTGCCGATCTTGATATGGCAGTTGACATAATTTTTAACGCCAAAACCCAGCGCATTGGTGTATGCAATGCCTGTGAATCCATAGTTGTTCATGAAAAGGTTGCGGGTAAACTTATGCCTGCTCTCAAAAAACGCCTTGATGAAAAGAACGTTGAGATAAGAGGCGATGAGATTATTCAAAAAACGACAGATGGCATAGTGCCGGCCACGGTTGATGACTGGGGCACGGAGTATCTTGATTATATTCTGTCTGCAAAGACGGTATCATCCATAGATGAAGCCATTGATCACATCAACAGATATAATACCGGGCATTCCGAAGCTATCATCACCAGTGACTATAATAATGCCATGCGCTTCTTAAATGAGATTGATGCAGCCTGCGTATATGTTAATGCGTCTACACGCTTTACGGACGGAAATGAATTCGGCTTTGGTGCGGAGATAGGTATAAGTACGCAGAAGCTTCATGCCAGAGGTCCGATGGGGCTTAAGGCACTGACCACCACCAAATATGTCATCATGGGAAACGGTCAGATCAGATAATCCGGAGGAAACATAATGGATCATTTAGACAAACTTGAGGCAGAATCTATATATATCATGCGTGAGGTGGCTGCGGAATGTGAAAAGCCGGTCATGCTTTATTCTATCGGAAAAGATTCTTCGGTAATGCTACATCTTGCAATGAAAGCTTTTTATCCCGAAAAGCCGCCTTTTCCGTTTCTTCATGTCAATACTACCTGGAAGTTCCGCGAGATGATAGAATTCCGTGATAAGACGGCTCAAAGACTTGGCATTGAGATGCTTGAATATATCAATGAAGACGGCATTAAGCAGGGAATCAATCCCTTTGATTCCGGGTCATCATATACTGATATCATGAAGACGGAAGCCTTAAAGCAGGCTCTTTCAAAATACGGGTTTACGGCTGCCTTTGGTGGCGGAAGAAGGGATGAAGAGAAGTCGCGTGCCAAGGAAAGGATATTTTCTTTCCGTGACGACAAACAGGCATGGGATCCCAAGCGACAGCGTCCTGAGATGTGGAAATGTTTCAATACCCGCATACATGAGGGAGAGTCTATCCGTGTATTTCCGATCTCAAACTGGACCGAAAAGGATATATGGCAGTATATACAAAGAGAAAATATACCCATTGTCTCTCTTTACTTTGCAAAGGAGCGCCCTGTAGTAAAACGCAACGGAAATCTTATCATGGTTGATGATGACCGCATGAAACTCCGTGAAGGAGAGAAGGTCGAAATGAAAAAGGTGCGTTTTAGAACTCTGGGATGCTATCCTTTGACAGGAGCGGTGGAGTCGGATGCCATTACTCTTGATGAGATTGTAGCGGAGACACTTGCCAGTGTGGAATCCGAGCGAACCAGCCGCGTTATCGATTCTGATGGCGGTTCTGCCAGCATGGAAAAGAGAAAGAGGGAGGGTTATTTCTAAGATGGCTCTTAAAACGGAAAATAACGATACCAAGCTTCTTAAATTCATTACCTGTGGAAGTGTGGATGACGGAAAATCCACCCTCATCGGACATATGCTTTATTCTGCAAAGCTTATATTTGCAGATCAAAAAAAGGCACTTGAGCTTGATTCAAAAGTTGGTGCTACAGACGGAGGTATAGATTATTCGCTGCTTCTCGACGGCCTTATGGCTGAGCGTGAGCAGGGAATTACCATAGATGTGGCGTACAGATATTTCTCTACCAAGAACAGGTCTTTTATAGTAGCCGATACTCCGGGACATGAGGAATATACCCGCAACATGGCCGTAGGTGCCTCATTTGCCGAACTTGCCGTAATACTTGTGGATGCCGGCAAAGGTGTTTTGGTACAGACCAGGCGTCATACCAGGATCTGTGCTCTTATGGGCATCCGTCATTTGGTGTTTGCTGTCAACAAAATGGATCTTGTGGATTACGATCAGGATACTTTTGACAGAATCAAAAAAGATATCAGGATGCTTATGGCTGAGTTTGAATACGATTCGCTCTCGGTCATTCCCGTATCGGCTACGATTGGCGACAATATCACCGAGCCTTCCGAAAATCTTGGGTGGTATCAGGGGCAGCCGCTTCTTACATACCTTGAGCGTATAGATGTTTCCGCAACAGACAGGGATATACCGGGCTTTGTAATGCCGGTACAGCGCGTTTGCCGTCCGAACAGTACCTTCAGAGGATTTCAGGGTGAAGTGGCCGAAGGAAGTGCTTCCGTGGGAGATACGGTAGAGGTGCTTCCCAGTGGAGAAACCGCAAGAATATCATCTATATTGTATACGGACAAGGAAGAAAGAAGCGTTTCAAAGGGGAACGCCGTTACTATATGTCTTGACAAAGAGATTGATATTTCCCGTGGCTGTGTGATACACAAAGGATTTAAGATAAATGTCGGATCAGAACTTATGGCTGATATCCTTTGGATGGATGAGACAAATCTGGTGGAGGGGCGAAACTATTATCTTAAGCTTGGTACGCAGACAGTACCTGCTACGGTTACAAAGATAAATTACAGCATAGATGTAAATACCGGAGATCACAAAAACGAGGATTCTATCACCAAGAATGAGCTTGCATCCTGCGATATCATGACAGGAAATCCCCTTGTGTTCTCTGAATTTAGAAATAGCAGGGATCTGGGAGCGTTTATTCTCATAGACAGAGTTACCTTTGCAACCAGTGCCTGTGGTGTGGTAAGGCGCGTTAAGAAGGATGAGCGGAACCTTACCTGGCACAATATGGATATTACCCGTACCTTAAGAGAAGGCACGCTGGGACAAAAGGCTGTGACTCT
>CAJOOT010000228.1 GCA_905236215.1 uncultured Eubacterium sp. | reverse complement strand
CATTTTTTATGATATGCGTCAATGACTTAAAGATGACAGATAAGGTCTTTGACAGCCATCCGGTAGGAAATATTGATGGTATTGATGATCTGAAGAAGGATCTTCTGAACGTCGGAAATATCATGGATAAAGAAGCGGGATGGCAGATAATGGGTGCGATGGAATCATATTTCACAGGCGAGGCAGCAGTACCGAAATCCAAGCTAAAACGTCAGATTTCAATGATGTTTCCTTCGATACATGCTTTGCCTAAGGTTTACGGATATGCCATCAAACATCCAGTGCTTTTGCCCGTTGCATGGACACATAGGGGCGTAAAGTTCCTGATAAAGAAACAGTTCCATAAGGATGATTTTTATGGAGTTGGTGAAAAGATTGGTGTTGCTGAGAGGCGATTGAGGCTGATTAAAGAACTTGAGCTGACAGTGAAAGAAGAGTGAGAATGAAATATTATTATAAAATATATGGCTTGGTATTGGAGTCGGACTATGAATTTCATCAGTTTGCGAATATAGATAAAGATGATGTAAAGAATGTTGATATTCGTGTTAATTATGGAAATATCAAAAAAGACATTTTGGAGAGTATTGAACAAAAATATGATTTTGGGGTATACAGCACTGGGGTATGGTTTAAGAATCAGGTAGGTATATTTTGGATTCATGATAAGTCAGAAATAAACTTCATAGAAAATGAGGATATTTCGATTGAAGATGCTTCAGTTTTTTTACCGGGCCTTTGTCTTTCTATTCTTTTGTGGCAGAGAGGGGATATAGTTATTCATGGTTCATGTCTTAGATATAGAGATAAAACAATAATTATTTCGGGCAATAGTGGAGCTGGGAAATCCACTATTGCTACTGAACTAATAAAACGAGGCGCAAAGCTGATTGCTGATGATGTTTCTTGTTTGAGGGAAGAAAACGGAGAATTTGTGTCGTATCCTGCCTTCCCTGTACAAAAGCTATGTGCAGATCAGATTGAGGCTAATGGTCTCAATAAAGAAAAATTAAAGCAGATTACTTACGATTTAAATAAATATGAAGTAGATAGAAAAGATGAATTTTATGATTCTGCTTGTAAAATTGATTACTTTTTTCGAATAGAGAAAGACGATGTTGAGCTATTAAAGATTGAAACCATAACTGGGGCTGAAAAACTTAAAATTGTTTTAAAATCAATATTTTTGGATTGGATGTTTAATGAGGCATTTAAATTTAAGCCCGAGGATTTTATAAGATGTACGCGTTTTTCAAACAATATAAATATTTTTAAGATAGTAAGACCTTATGAAGTAGATACAATCGGGGCTTTATTAGGTTTTATCGAAAAAACTGTTGAAAGGGTAAAAGAATAGATGTCTGCAATTTGGGGATGTATTGATTTTTCAGAAAAGTTTATTGACAATGTTGTAATAGAGCGGATGAAAATGTGTCTATCTAAATATAAGATAGATGAAATAAGAGAATATACTGAATCCAATGTCTACATGGGATGTGGTATTCAATATATTACAAAGGAATCATATAAAGAGAAATTGCCATTTAAGAAAGATGGATTTATTTTTACAGCGGATTGTATTATAGATAATAGGGAAAAATTAATTAGTGACTTAAAGTTAGACTATGATATTCCAGATGGAGATATCCTTTATTATGCATGGAAAAAATGGGGAGGAAAAATGGGAGAACATGTTGTGGGCATGTTTTCTTTTGCAGTATATGATGAGAAAATAAAAAAGTTTTATTTATATACAGATCACATAGCGTCAAGGTGTATTTATTATTGTGTAAAGGGTGGGAAAATCTTTTTCTCGACACTTACAAGTTCAATTGTTGATTCCATAGGAAAACATGAAATAAATGATCAGTGGATGTTCGAGAGTATTGCAACAGATTTTTCATATTCCTATTTGACTGAAGGACTGACTCCGTACAAGGATATTTATATTATCCCATATGGCACAGGAATAGAGATAGATTCGAGCATGAAAATCAATAAAAAAAGATATTGGGATCCGTTAAAGACTATTCATCAAAAAAAAAGATTTGATGATGATAGCTGCAGAAAAGTTTTTTTAAGGACATTTTTGCAATGTGTTAAGGATTCAATAAGAACTGATGGAGAAGTTGGTATTCTTTTAAGCAGTGGGTTGGATTCGACAGCAGTTGCTTCCGTAGCAGCAAAACAATTAAAAAAGAAAAAAAAGAAACTGTATAGCTATACTTCTGTTCCATTAAGGGAATATATGGAATCTTTGGAAAAAAAAGACGGCTATTTTATTGATGATGAATCAGAAGGTGTAAATAAGTTTTGCGAACATTATTCAAATATTGAACCCTCATTTATTGAGTGCAGGGGGAGAAGTGTGTGGACCGATATAGAAGATTGGGTTGACTATTTGGAATTTCCTACAAAAGCCGGATTAAATTCTGTGTGGATAGTCGAGGCATATCGTGAGGCAAGAAAAAAAGACGTTAAGGTTTTTTTAAGCGGATCAAACGGAAATTTTACGATATCGTATGGTGATATGATGAGTAGTTTAAGAAGGGAACTTTTGAAAGGAAATATAAAGGCCTTCTATAAGCAGTTTATGACCTATACGGAAAAAGAACATTTATATAGAAAAAAATACTTAATATATTTTATCAAGAATATGTTTTATAAGTATAACTTTAAAAAGGAATTTTTTGACACAGAATGCGTAAAAGAGGAAGGCTTAAATAATAATAATTTCAATACGTGGAAAAAGATGGTAAATGGCTGCGGCGGTAGAATGAAAAGCCAGTCTGAATATCGAAAAAGCTTAATGCTACCATATATATTCCAATTATGTGGAATTTTGGATACCAAAAAAGGGCTCTATCATGGAATAATAATCAGAGATCCTACACTTGATAAAAGGATGATAGAACTTTGTCTTGCTTTGCCATATCAGGCATTTGCGTGGAACGGAGTTGAGAGGAGACTTGTAAGAGAGTATTTAAAGGAATATGTTCCTGATGAAATAAGAATGATAACAAGACATAGAGGACGCCAGAGCGGAGATGCAGTAGTTAGGCTCAACATGTTTGGGAATAATGAAATGAGGAAGTTGTGTGCTAGCATGTCTGATAGAATGAGTAGATATTTTTATATTGATAAAGTCAAAAGTTTACTAGAAAGAGAAACTAATAAAGAAAATTTTCTGCGAAAAGTAAAGATAGTATCGTGTATATGTTTTATGGGAAAAGAAAAATAAAAAAAACGGCATAAAGCCGTTTTTTTTATTAAAGTCCGCTGGGTTTACGATGACCGTCCCAGTCGCCTTCGCCTTCGATATGCCTTACCTGTCCGTCTGACTGCATCCAAGCAGGACCACCACCAGCAGTTTCATTAATCATAAGTTCCTCAATTGAGGGCTCATTCCAAGTTTTCATCTCAAATTACCTCCAAAAAACTAAAACTAAAATTTACAAATCATACTTTATCCTAAAATTGCTCTAAAGTAAATACAAAACCGAAACCCTAACAGCAATGATAGATTTCTGATATAATAAACATGGATGTGAACAAGACACTATCTGCGACGAGAAGGGAGAAAAACGTCATTGTCTATAAATATTAAAGCATCGTATGATGATTTCAGGGAACTAAGAGAGAATAACTCTTATTACATCGATAAGACTGATATTCTGGAGGAATATCTTTTAAGGAATTTTGATAAAGCAGTTCTTTTTGCACGTCCCAGAAGATTTGGTAAAACATTAACCATGACTATGTTTAGAGACTTTTTGGATATTAGACAAGATAGTCAAAATATTTTTCAAGGTCTGAAGGTGATGAACAACAATGAGCTGATTGATGAATATATGAATCGGTATCCTGTGGTATTTATTTCATTGAAAGCTGTTTTTGGTGATAGTTTTGAATCTGTTTATCAGTCTTTGTGCATTGTGGTATCTAAACTTTGCGAGGAAAATAAATTTCTTGTTGAAGAAGAAAATAAAAACATTAGTGAAGTAAGCAGACAACTGTTTAAGAAGTTGTGGGCGCAAGAGGCTAAGCAAACTAATACAGAGCAGTCACTGGATCTAATCAGTCAGATGCTCAAACAGTACTATGGGAAACCTGTTTTTGTTATCATTGATGAATATGATGTTCCTATGGCAAAGGCATTAGGAACTCCTGCGTATGAAAAAGTCAGAGATATGATTGAACATATGCTGAGCTATGTTTGCAAAACCAATGCGAATGTCAAAGCAGTAATGCTTTCAGGATGCCTTTATACAGTAAAAAATAGCAGTTATACGGGTGTAAACAATATTATACCGTATACTGTTTTGTCTTCAAGTTTTGCTTCCGGTATAGGTTTTACGGATATGGATGTAAAGAAAGTTCTGAATGATGCAGAACTAACGGATGAGTTCGATCTTGTTTCAGAATGGTACGATGGATATATTTTTGGAAGAGTAAAAATGTATTGTCCATGGGATGTTCTTTTATATGTTAAGTCCGTATTAAACGATGACTACAGCAAGGCGAATGGACCGGAGAGTTATTGGCTCAATACTTCAGAAACTTCTTTGAATATCATTCGTGGATTTCTCGGCAAAACAGCAAATGTTAATGAGATGTTTGAACAGTTATTAGCAGGAAATACAATTGAATGTACAGTTAAAGATAGCCTTCCTTATCATAAAATCCATGAAAACGGAGATAATATATGGTCTGCGTTGCTGGAAACAGGTTATCTTACAAAAGCTGTTACTGAAAAAATGCAGCGAATGCCACTCAGGATACCGAACAAGGAAGTTAAGGTTGCATTCAGACAAGAGGTCTGGGAATTTTTCAGGGATAAGATAGATAACATTTATGTCAGAGACTTGGTAGATTCCTTATGGAATGGTGAGAATAAAAAAGCTGAAGCTGATTTAAACCAAATTCTTGAGGCAACTTTGTCATTTTATCATGAATACCATGAATATAGTTATCATCTGATTTTAGATGGCTTTTTTACAGGCTTTGGATATAGGGTACAATCTGAAAGAGAATCAGGATTTGGAAGAAGCGACCTTTTTATTCTTGATCCTTTTAGGATGCGTGGAATGATTCTTGAATTAAAACATGCAAAGACAGAATCAGAATTGGAAGCTGCAATCAGGGAGGGGATGCTCCAAATTGCTAAAAAACACTATGAAAGTATACTCAGATATGAGGGATACAATACATATCTTAAATACAGTATTGCATTTTATGATAAAAATTGCATTATAGAACGTTTAACGTAAATTAAATCACCGGCAGCAATATGTGAAACTCACAGCCCCTTTCGACTTCATTTCCTGAAACGGCATAAATGCTTCCGCCGTGGCGTTCGATTATTCCACGGCAGATTGAAAGACCAAGCCCCATACCATTGTCTGACGAAGGGGTTCGGCTGTCGGAAGCGGTGAAAGTCCGGTCAAAAATATGGGGAAGGTTTTTCTCAGAGATCTTCTGGCCGTCGTTCGAGATTATGATTTCCAATGTCTGTTCCGCTGAACGCTGAACAGACATTTTTATATAATTACCGGCTTCGGTGAATTTTAGCGCATTTTTGAAAATATTGTCGATGGCACGTTTCATATACATAAGGTCAACATTGATGGACACACTGCAGTCCGGAGCGATACTGAGTGAAAGATCACGTGAGGAATACTGCTCGTCAGCCTTGTAAATATAGAAAATATCTTCAAAAAAAGCATCGGCAGGAACTTCTTCAAAGTTGAAAATATTCCTGGCGAAGTCAATTTTGGTCAGCAGAAAGACATCTTCGATCATACGCTCAAGCATGGCACTACGGCTTTCGAGCATGGGAAGAACTTCTTTTATATCGGACTCGTCTATATGGTCAAGGGAGGCGAGATATTCTATACAATTGTGGATGGCTGTGATAGGAGCTCGAAGGTCGTGTGAGATATTTGCGAACATCTCGTTGCGCTCCTGTATGGCCTCGTATAATCTGAGATTGGTATCGTAAAGCGTTTTCGAAAGCTCAGATACTGAGATAGAAGGTTCTTCAAAATTTTTCCTGAGTTTATCTGCCATAATTATGCCTTTGGAGGTGTGAACCTGTAACCCTTTCCATATACAGTTGCAATACAGTTTTCAAGACCACTGTATTTTTCGAGTTTCTTTCTGAGCCTGCTGGTCATCATCATTATTGACTGGCGGTCACTGTGCTGATATACATTCCATATCTTAGTGCCGATTTCCTCAAAGCTCACGGACTCATCCGGCTTTGACACAAGCAGCTCTATAAGCTCGTATTCCCTGTTTGAAATATTGATCTCTTCACTGCCGTTATAAAAAACCTTATGCTGGAGCAGATCAACCGAAAGCGGCGGGAACTCTACATGGTTT
>CAJOOT010000227.1 GCA_905236215.1 uncultured Eubacterium sp. | reverse complement strand
CGTCTGCGTCATCCCCATTGCCCGACGCCTACTCCTGATTTCCTCCTGCATTGTCATGCTTCACACCTCCCTCTCAAACAACATCCAAGATATTATACCATACGATTCATCAAAAATGAAAATTTCTCTTGCTCAATACCCTGCACTCAATTTATTCCATCCAACCATACAGTACGTGGGGTCCTTACAGATGAGCTCGGCAATGGTCTTGATAGGCGTTAACGAGGGTAAGCTGTCTCTCGATCTCGCAGCGGTCCTCAAGGATCAAGTGCTTCTGATTTCCTGGAATGAGTTTGCTCATAATGATACCTACTAAAAAAGTATGACATCAGTATGAGGCATTGCAGGGCGGTCTGTAAGACTAAATTCCACTTCGCTCCCCTCAAAGTGGAATTTACTTTTACATTTAAGGCATTATTTTTCGTATGCGTTCGCCCTGTTCAATAATAGTATCTGCCATCAACTTTGCAGCAGGGGATAATTCCTCAAAGCTCACGGCTGTTACTGCAACTTCAAGGTCAACCTCCGGACTAACGGTATTCACATATAGATTATTGTCATTAAGCAGGAAGGCAAGCTCCGAGAGGATGCCGATTCCGCAGCAGCCTTCGACCAGCTTTATTACTGTCTCAGGCTGCTTGACTACAGTTGAATGCGCAAAGCCGGGACATTTGCTTCCAAGGCTTGCCCGTATCGTTTCAACTGCGGATTGGCACAGGATATAGTTTTCATGATTCTCTTCAAGATTGACCGGCTTTCCGGTCTCAAATGGCGTATTGCTGATGGCTATCGTCTGGTCGTTTCTCAAAGGCTTATGTTCAAGCTCTCCGAAGGGTGAAAATGTAAGGCCGAAATCCACCTGGTGTTCTTCAATCATCCTGTTTAATTCCATGGATTCCCCTTCAATGATCTCAACGCTGATATTTGGATATTCCTTCCGGAAACTGCCAAGCACCTGCGACAGGATCGCAGATGTAAGAACTGGACGAGCTGCGATTTTCACCGTTCCGCTTTGGAGATTGTTTTCCAGGAAGGCGGTCTGATACATACGGTTTTCGAGGGCTGCCATCTGTCTTGCTAACAAGAGAATCTTTTGACCGACATCAGTAAGGATCAGACCGTTTCTCTTATCCCGGAAGAATAGTTTAACCTTTAGTTCATCTTCTAACGCCTTGATTGCTCTGCTGACGGCAGGTTGTGAAATATAGAGTTCGTTTGCTGTTGCGGTAAAGCTCCCACTCTCTGCTACATTTATAAAAACCCGGAGGTTGTTATTCATCATAATCATTATGTTATCACCTCATATCAACTTTTGCGTTTGATGTTATGAGCATTGTAGCATATACTATTGATAAAAGCAAGTGGAGCCATGTGTTCCTATAAAGGAGGACTTTCAAAATGGATAAAAAAACAATCGTTGTTGTAGGTGCAGGCAAGGGCATGGGCAACCATATCGCAGAGGAATTTGGAAGGAATGATTTCAGGGTAGTACTGATGTCAAGAAATCAGGCGTCTCTTGACGGGTATGTAAAGGAATTCACCGATAAAGGAATGGAAGCTTATGGATTTGCTGCGGACGCAAGTAACACAGATTCCCTTACGGCTACATTTAACAAGGTGAAGGAGCAGTTCGGGGCAGTGGATGTTCTTGTTTACAATACCTGCATTCTTGAAGGTGGCAAGCCATCGGAGCTTTCGAGTGCGGAACTGATGCGGCATTATCAGGTGGATGTGGCAAGTGCTCTCCACAGCGTTCTGCAGGTGCTGCCGGGCATGAAGGAACAGAAAAGCGGAACGATCCTCTTTACAGGCGGTGGTCTTGCAATCTATCCGATGCCGGAGTACACCTGTGTATCTATCGACAAAGCTGCGCTGAAGGCTCTTGCTGTAACGCTGAATACTGAATTAAAAGATAATGGTATATTTACGGGTATCGTAACGATTATGGGAAATATCGCTCCGGGAACGGATTATGATCCCGCGGACATCGCAAAGGAATACTGGAGACATTACACGGAACGTAAGGATGTAGAGATTATCTTTAAGTGAGGATGTGGAGAAATGGATGATGAGATAAGAGTTGATATGAGAGAAACGACGCCGGAGGCATTGGTGTTTTACAAAAACCAGAGAGAGCTTTTGTTCCGATTCAACCATGCGCAGCCGGACACCGATGAGTATGAAGCTGCCATGAAGGAGCTCTTTGAGGACCGGATCGGAGAAGGATCTTATGTGGCAGCACCGATCACGGGAGCGGCTTTTGAAGATCTGTACATAGGCAAAGGAGTATTTATCAATACGAATCTTCTGGCTATGGCAAGAGGCAGGATCACCATTGAGGATAATGTGCAGATCGCGGCGAATGTGCAGCTTTTGTCTAATAGCCATGATCCTTATGACAGGCAGATACTGACCTGCAGGCCGGTCATCATCCGTAAAGGTGCCTGGATAGGAGCAGGTGCGACGATCCTGTCGAGGGTAACGATAGGTAAGCATGCCATAGTCGGTGCGGCATCCGTTGTGACGAAGAATGTACCGGATTATGGAGTAGCCGTAGGAAATCCGGCAAAGGTGATCAAAATGTTAGACAGTGAGAAATTTAAGGAGGATCAGAGATGAAGACGATAAAAATGAGTAATGGCGTAGAGATCCCGATGTTGGGATTTGGCGTATATACGATCAAGGATGCTGCTGAGTGTGAAAGGTGCGTAAGAGAAGCACTGGAGGCAGGCTTTCGTCATATCGACACTGCGGCTATATACGGTAATGAACCGGCAGTGGGAAAGGCAATCAAAGAGAGCGGGATCCCGAGGGAAGAAATCTTCCTTACCACAAAGCTGTGGGTGCAGGATTATACAGAAGAAAAGGCAGCCGGAGCGATTGATGGGGCACTTAAAAGGCTTCAGACCGATTATGTGGATCTTCTGCTCATACATCAGCCCTTTGGTGATGTCTATGGCACATGGAGATCTATGGTAAAGGCTTACGATGCAGGAAAGCTTAAGAGTATCGGTGTCAGCAACATGTACCCTGACCGTATGATGGATCTTATCATGAATATGCGCCCGGTTCCAATGGTAAATCAGGTAAGGACAAATCCGTATTATCAGAACATCTTAAATCATGAGATCATGACAGCAAACGGCGTGGTGCATGAGGCACATTCTCCTTTCAGTCAGGGAGATGCAAGGATATTTGAAGAGCCGGAGCTTATCAAGATCTCCGAAGCACATAATAAGAGCGTGGGACAGGTGATTCTCCGCTGGCTCGTTCAAAGGGATATCGTTGCACTTGCGAGAACTACGAAGAAGGAGCGCATGAGTGAAAATATAGATATCTTTGATTTTGAGCTTAACAGTGATGAGATGGAGCGAATTAAAGCTCTTGACAGGCCGGACGGCAATTCTTATGACCATACCGATCCGGAGGTTGTGAAGAATGCCTGCAGCTGGAGATACAGCTACTGAACATAGGAGCGTAGTGGGATTATGAGCACAGTTTATGCTATAAATGGAAGCCCGCGTAAGAGAGGTAATACGGCCGTTTTGCTTGATAGTGCATTGGAAGGCGCGAAAAATGCAGCAGATGGTCAGGTCATAACCGAGAGGATTGATCTTTACAATCTATCATGTTCGGGTTGCAGAAGTTGCTTCTCCTGTAAGCTTATCGGTGGAAAAGGCTACGGCAAATGTAATATTCAGGATGGGCTGCACCCTGTATTAGAGAAGATTTTGCGGGCAGATGCGCTGATCTTCGGTTCGCCGGTGTATTACCGGAACATTACAGGTATGATGCATTCGTTTTATGAAAGATTGCTTTTTCCGTATACAGTATATTCCCGTAAATCTGCAGGGATTGAAAGGAAGCATATACCAACGGGTTTTCTCTATACAATGAATGTGGAGGAAAAGGAATATCTGCGTGACAATTACGATCGATACCTTGGCTTATGGGAGCAGTTTGTTGGATGGACATTCAGCGAAGAGCCGATGTTTATGTGTGCTTATAATACATACCAGTTTGATGACTATTCAAAGTATGTATCAGACATTTTTGATGAACACGAGAAGGCAGTCTGGAGGGAAAGACAATTTCCGGCCGATTGTGAAGCGGCGTATCAGATGGGACAAAATCTGATGAAAAAGGCATTATTATAATGGATGTGTGATGAGATGGTTATGGTGAAAAGTGTGGGGGCGTGCTTGAATAATGCATTTTGCAAGTGAGATTTACAGACCGCCATATGAAGCAGACATTGACGAATTTCTGCAAGTGACTTCCGGGTGCAGCCATAATGCCTGTGCTTTCTGTCCGCTTTATCGGAGCGCAAAGTTCAGGGTCTCCCCACGAGAAGAGATCGTTGAGGATCTGAAGGAACTGCAAGATTACAAACTTCATTACGGAGCGCAGTTCAGTCGTATCTTTCTTCAGGGTGCAGATGCCTTTGTATTAAGCTATGAGAAGCTGATGGAGATCCGGGAGCTGATAAGAGAATACCTGCCGGACATCGAAAATATCGGCGGATACGCAAGGGTCGATAATGTAAAGAATAAGACCGTGGAACAGCTTCGTTCCTTAAAAGAGGCAGGGTTTCAGGATTTCTTCTTCGGGATTGAGACAGGTGACGAGTCTTTACTCAAACGAATGAATAAGGGCTATGACAGCAATGAATTTGTCGTTGAACAAATGTCAAAACTGGATGAAGCGGGTATGACATGGACGGCGGCATTTCTCGGAGGTCTTGGCGGGCACGGATATGGCTTCAAACATGCTGATGAGACGGCAAAGCTCTTAAACAGGCTTCACCCGATGATCATTTTCTCAACGGAGCTTACGCTTATGCCTCATACAAAGCTTTATGAAGACGTGAAAACGGGGGCGTATGTAGAGGCTGATGAAAAGGAACGCCTTTTGGAAATACAGGAGCTGATCAGGAAGATAGAGATAAAAACTTTCTTCTGGGGCGCGCATACAACGATACCGATTCCGATTCTCGGAAAATTGCCTGATGAGAAGGAAAAGCTGGTAAATCAGATTGAGCGAGTATTAGAAACTGCGGATTTTGAAGCACTAAAACGACACCGTGCAAATATAAGGCAGCTGTAAAGGAGCATATTATGAAAAGGATAGCAGTTATTAAGACAAGCCCGCACAGGAAGGGCAATTCAAATATTCTTGCGGATCGTTTTATGGAAGGAGCAAGGGAAGCGGAAAATGAGATCGTGGAGATCGACATCAACGACTACAAGCTGAATTTTTGTCGGGGATGTTATGGGACAGGAAGCTCAAAGGCATGTACTTCCTGCGGAACCTGCTGGCAGGATGATGATGGGAACAAGATCTGTAATATGATACGGGATTGTGATGTGCTTGTTTTTGCAACTCCTGTCTATTTCTACAGCGTATCCGGGCAGATGAAGGTGCTTTTAGATCGGACGGTTCAGCTTTACGGGGCAGACTACAGGTATCGGGACATTTATCTTCTTGCCGCATGTGAGGCTGGAGGCAAATCAGCAATGGACGGAGCAATAAAAACATTGCAGGGCTGGATGGACTGTATGCCCGGCACAAAGCTTAAAGGCGTATGCTGTGGAACTTCTGCTCTTGCTCCGGGGACAGTGGGGAAAAAGGCATTGGATGAAGCGTATGGTTTAGGTAAAGCCCTGTGATCCCTACGAGCCGTTTTATCCACAGTTATTACGGCTATTTCCGCGGTGAATAACAGTAGACGGGATAGGCAGTGCCGTTATGAACTTAGCTGGGGGCGAAGCTTATTGTCTTCATTCCCACACGCCGTTATTCCGTTATAGTGGCAATTTAGCCTGTGAACGTAATAGACCTATAACTCTATACCCCCGT
>CAJOOT010000226.1 GCA_905236215.1 uncultured Eubacterium sp. | reverse complement strand
GTGTTTCCTTCGTTATCCGGGAAACCACCGGCATAGATTTCAGGTTCTTTGAGCGTAGAAGGAACATAGATTCCGTCCTCGGATACTACAGTGATAGAATCGATATCGGATTGTGTCAGGGCATAGTCCGAAGAGTTGACATAACTTCCGCCGCAGATGACATATCCTTTGGCGTCGGATACGGGAGTACCTATATCGGATGCTCCGGTTACTATGGAAGCATTGTTGCAGCTGGCCAGAGCACCATCAGAAATTGAAACAGACTGATTGGAGCAGGAAATATAGTTTAGCCCGTTTAGGTCATAGAAAGCGAATTCTTCAATGGTTGTGACTGTTTCG
This sequence comes from uncultured Eubacterium sp., assembly GCA_905236215.1. Classification (GTDB taxonomy): domain Bacteria; phylum Bacillota; class Clostridia; order Lachnospirales; family Lachnospiraceae; genus RUG14243. The sequence goes on along the minus strand of CAJOOT010000226.1, from coordinate 1,952 downwards.
GGCAGATATAGAGCTTTGACGTTGTTTGCTCGGGAAAATGCCGTACTGTCAATGGTTGTGACAGGAGCTCCGCCCAAAACAGAAGGAACAACAACTACTTCCGTCGAGGTGTCGGTATCCCATCCGGTCAGATAAGCCTCTCGGCCGATTTCTTCATCACCGGAGGTGGTTATCGCCAGCGTAAAAGACCAGGCGCCTTCACTGCAGCGATAGGTAGTTGTTTGGGAAGACTTACCCATAGACATGGCGTTTCCGGATGCGTCCCCGGAAGCGTCTCCGGATGCATTTCCGGATACAGTGCCTGTGTCTGCGCTGTTGCAAGCTGTCATACCTGCAATCATGGCAGCAGCCAGTAGCAGAATACAGGCTTTTGCTTTTATTCGTTTCATCAAAAGATCCTCCTTTATATTGTTGTGTGTAATTCTGTTCATAGTATAGTTGAGCATTGTGTGCCATTCAATTTTTGATCTATCAAATCATTCTTGATATTTTTCTCTTTTCAAAGACGAAAATGTGTTATAAATTAACAATAAAAAAAATAATGACAATATGGGGGCTAATATATGAATGCTGCAGCAATGAAATTAATAAAAGACACGCTGGAAGCACCGATTTCAGGATTTGACAGCAGGAAAGAGTCCATGCTTAGAGAAAATCTGTCTTATATTCTTAACCGGTCTGAGGAAATGACAGAGAATTCATTGCTGTATTTTAGTGTGAACGGTTTGATATTGCGAAGTGATTCGGATTATTGCCTGTTGGTATTTGAAGATGTGAATCCTCATTCGCATTCGATTAACCCGGAAGATGCTCATTTGGAGCGTGCATATTCTTATATTCCCATACAGACCGTATGCAGGGAGTTTTTGTTTGGTCATAGCGTTTTTGAGACTTTGCACATAGATTGTCATACCGTGTTTTTGCTTTCTTTTCCCATCGGGAGTTATGATTTTGATTGTGAACGTTTTTTTGGGCTTTTGAATAAAAATCTGTCTCTTATGATAAAAACGTGTAAAGACAGATATGATGTAGAGTGTGCGGCATATTACAGCCCGATAGTTCACGGGATAAAACATATTTCCAGGTATTACAGAATAGTTGAAGACAGGGTTAATCTGGATAGATTTTTACGAAAAAAGCCGACTGTTCCTCAGGCTGTGGAGGTAGAACCGAAATCGGCTCCCGGCCTGCCTGCTGTTCTTGAAGAATGCAGTATTAAATTCTGCGAAGCGCTTAGAGACGGTTCTGATATAGAGCCGGTATTGCGGGAGATTTCGAACGCTTTTTTGAATGCAAACCTCCATACCACGGAAGAATTGAAAATACATTTTGCAGCTTTTGTAACGGACAGTCTTTATAATCGACTTCCGGATGTGAGTGTTTTCATCGATGAAGAAAAGCTGCACCAAAGTTTGGCGGGTAATGTGAACCGGTCTATGTACTGGGAGCAGATGGTTGAGTGGTTGAGATGTCTGGCCGTGGAATGTGCCCGCAAGCGTGACAGACAGAAGCGGCATCGGACAGCAGGGTTGTTTATGGGTGTTAAGGAGTATATAGATAATAATTACGGTGACTGTGAACTGAATGTGGCATTTCTGTGCAGACAGTTTCAATTGTCGCAAAGTTATCTCTCATCCGGATTTAAGAGGCAATACAGATGCACGGTATCGGAGTATTTGCTTGAAAAACGCCTGAACAGGGCACAGGATATGCTTCTTGAGACAACAGATCCGATAAAAGAGATATACAGCAAATGCGGCTTTGGCAGCATTGAGACTTTTTACAGATTGTTTCGAAAAAGATACAGGATTTCACCGAATGCATACCGGAAGGCCCGGACAATAATATCCCATAATAATCCCTTGAAATAAAGATCAGATATGAACTTTGTGTTAACATGGATGGCGAAAAGCAAAAGGTAAACGCAATCTATGATATTGAAAACTATGCAG
>CAJOOT010000225.1 GCA_905236215.1 uncultured Eubacterium sp. | reverse complement strand
GCCGTTATGAGTATTGTTTTGGTACAGATAGCCGGAATTCAGTCGCGGGGAGTCAAAGGGTGGATAAAGAGCTTTGCGGAGCCCATTCCCATCATTACCCCCATCAATCTGTTGGAGCTTATTATCAAGCCGCTTTCGCTGTGTATGCGATTATTCGGTAACGTATTGGGCTCGTTTATCATCATGGAAATGATAGAGCTGGTGGTACCTGCTGTGGTTCCGCCGATATTTAGCATCTATTTTGACTTTTTTGACGGTTTTATACAGGCATATGTCTTCTGTTTCCTTACCTCTTTGTATATCAAAGAGTCCATGGGCGAATGACAGATAATATTTTTAAAAGAAAGGTTAGGTAAAAATTATGGTAGCACTTTCAGCAGCACTTGCTGTATTAACAGGAATCGGAGCAGGTATCGGTATTGCGTTTGCCACAGCAAAGGCAGCAGACGCAACGGCTCGTCAGCCGGAGGCATCCAGTAAGATCATGACAGTTCTTCTTTTGGGAGCCGCCCTTGCAGAGGCTACAGCTATTTACGGCTTTGTCATCGCTCTTCTTATCATTTTGAATCTTGGATGATCGATTACTTGCAGGCGTATCTGAAGGAGGCATATTATGTTAACTCTTGAAGCTTCCAATATCATATTTACGATCATCAACGTGCTCGTATTGTATTTTCTGATGCGAAAGTTTCTTATCGGACCTGTCAGGAATATCATGGAGCAGCGCAAGAATATGATCGAGGAAACAATCAATGACGCAAATGCTCAAAAGGCTGAGGCTAAAGCACTCCTTGAAAAATATGAGGAGCAGATAAAGCGCGCCGAGGATGAGGCACAGCTCATCGTTGCCACTGCCAGGGAAAAGGGCAATGCAGAATATGAGGAACGTGTGCGTAACGCTGACAAAGACGCACGTCGTCTTCAGGACGAGGCCAGAGTACGCATCAAAGCGGAGGAAGAACAGGCACGTCGTGAGATGAAGACACAGGTGGCATCCATAGCCATGGCCGCAGCGGTTAAGGTGATGGGCGAGAACAACACAGCCATCCAGGATGAAAAGGTCTATAGAGACTTTTTGGAAGAAATGGGTGATAACAGTGAAACAGCGGCTTATTAATTATGCGAAGGCTGCGTATCAGCTGGGCATTACATCCAAAAAGCTGGAGAACTTCCTGGGCATTCTTGAGGAATCGCCGGAGCTTGTTACCTTTTTGAAGGACAGGTCTGTTATCGTAAAGGATAAGCAGGCCGTGGTTTCCCGTATCTGTGAGAGTTATGGTGAAGATGACAAGGTTAGGAGATTTCTGTTATATCTTACCGGAGTGTCGGACATCATCGAGCTTCCGGCTATAGTTGAAGCTGTCGATGACTATATGCGCGAGCGGGAATTCGTTTTGGAAGCGCGTCTTTATTGCGTTACAAAGCCGACTCAGGAGACAGAGGATGATATAGCCAAATTCCTGCTGAAGTATTTCCACAAGGAATATGTTCATATCGACATAGAAATCCACGAGGATCTGATAGGCGGCTTTGTGTTGAGAGTGGGAGATATTACCTTTGACAGGAGTATCAGAAGCGCTATGATCCGGATGAAACGCATGTTGACCCAGTGATTACTAATCGGAGTATTATAAATGGCAGCAATCAGTTCAAAAGAAATAATTTCAATAATCAAGTCACAGATAAATGACTATGAATTTGACAAAAAAGACAGGGAGACCGGTACGGTCATATATTCGGGAGATGGCATCGTCAATATCTACGGCATGGATGATGTTATGTACGGTGAGATTGTCATTTTCGAAAATGGCGTCAAAGGCATGGTTCAGGATATCCGTGAAGACAGTATTGGCTGTGTACTTTTTGGCTCGGATGAAGGAATCCGTGAAGGTACACACGCAAGACGTACCAAGAAAAGAGCAGGCGTTCCCGTGGGCGAAGGATTCCTGGGACGCATTGTCAATGCTCTCGGAGAGCCCATAGACGGCAGAGAGGCCGTTAAGGAGGATGGATATCGTCCCATTGAAGAGCCGGCACCGGGTATTATTGACAGGCAGCCTGTAGCAGCCCCCATGGAGACCGGTATTCTTTCGATAGATTCCATGTTCCCCATCGGAAGGGGTCAAAGAGAGCTCATCATCGGAGACCGTCAGACGGGAAAGACATCCATAGCTACGGATACCATCATCAATCAGAAGGGAAAGGATGTTATCTGTATCTATGTGGCAATAGGCCAAAAAGCTTCAAGTGTGGCGAGAATTGTCGCCGATCTTAAGAAAAACGGAGCCATGGATTACACAATTGTGGTTTCGTCTACGGCATCGGATCCGGCTCCGCTGCAGTACGTAGCTCCGTATTCCGGCACCGCCATGGCTGAGTATTTCATGCACAAAGGAAAGGACGTCCTTATCGTATACGATGATCTTTCCAAGCATGCAGTGTCATACCGCGCGATCTCTCTTCTTCTTGAGCGTTCTCCCGGCCGGGAGGCGTATCCGGGAGATGTATTCTATCTGCACTCCAGACTACTCGAGAGATCCAGCAGACTTTCCGAAGAACTTGGTGGGGGATCCATTACGGCACTGCCTATCATAGAGACTCAGGATGGCGATGTGTCGGCATATATCCCAACCAATGTTATTTCCATCACAGATGGACAGATTTTCCTTGAGTCGGATCTTTTCTTTTCGGGACAGCGTCCCGCGGTTAATGTGGGACTTTCGGTATCGCGAGTGGGCGGTGCGGCTCAGACCAAAGCTATGAAGAAGGCTTCCGGCTCTATCCGTATCGATCTGGCTCAGTACCGCGAAATGGAGATATTCACGCAGTTTGCGTCAGACCTTGATGACAATACCAAGGCGCAGCTTGCGAACGGCAAGGCTCTGATGGAGCTTTTAAAACAGCCGCTTTCACAGCCTTTAAGTATGGCGGATCAGGTGGTAATACTTGTTCTTGCCACACACAGACTTTTTTCCGATGTGGAAGATGTTAATGGCTTTAGATGGAGACTCATTGATCACTTCAGAAAAAACGAAACAGCCATTATGAATGAACTTAATGACACGAAAGATCTTTCCGACGAACTCAGAAAGAAGATTGAGGAAGCCGGAGATAAGTTTAAAGAAACGGATATGTAGATATGGCCTCTGAAAAAGAGATCAAAAACCGCATAAAGAGCATCAATGACACCCAAAAGATCACGAATGCGATGTATCTGATATCGTCCATGAAGCTCAAAAAGGCGAGAGTTCTTTTGGAAAATGCGCAACCATATATTGATGAGATACATCCCGCTATCAGCATGATTCTGCGTTCCGTGCCCGATATAAACAATGTTTTTTTCGACGATTACAAGCCGCCGGTTAAAAGAAATGAAGACGGCTCGATCAAAGAAAAAGATCCGCATCGAAAAAAGGTGAGGGCATATTTGGTCATTACAGCGGACAAGGGTCTGGCGGGTGCATATAACCACAACGTTATCAAGCTGGCTGAACAGAAACTTAAGGAAGCTGAAGATGGTGATGAGTATGATCACAGGTTCTATGTTGTGGGAGAACTGGGACGCCAGTATTTCAAGAGCAAGGGCATTCGAGTGTCGCATCATTTTATGTATACTGCACAGGATCCCAAGATATCCAGGGCTTTTGCGATTGCGCAGCATATACTTCCCAAGTATGAGTCCGGAGAGATTGATGAGATCTACATGATATATACAGTCATGGTCAACAGTATGCGTGAGGATGCTACCGTGGAAAAGATTTTCCCTCTCCACAGAAAGGAATACGAGCCCTTAAGTGCCGAAGAAGCCAGGGAGGAGCAGCCTGTATTTCAAATATGGCCTTCAGCCGATGCAGTCATCAGTCAGATGATGCCGGAGTATTTTTCGGGTTTTGTATACAGTGCACTTGTAGAGGCGTTCGCCTGTGAGCAGAATGCCAGAATGACAGCCATGAAGGCGGCCAATGACAACGCTTCCGAGATGCTGAAAAACTTAAATATTCAGTACAACAGGATAAGACAGGCATCCATTACACAGGAGATTACGGAAGTAATTGGCGGTGCCAAGGCGTTGAAAAAGAAAAAGTAGGTAATAATTATGGCAGACGGAAAAATAATACAGATAATGGGTCCGGTAGTGGACGTGACCTTTGAGAAATCTGAGGATCTTCCCTCAATAAAGGAAGCCATGGAGGTTACACTTGAAGGTCAAAAGCTTGTTATGGAAGTGGCACAGCATATTGGAAACAATATCGTGCGATGCATAATGCTTGCGGCCAGCGAAGGCTTGTCCAAGGGAATGAGAGTGCATGCCACCGGCTCCGGCATCAAGGTGCCTGTAGGTGAGGCTTGCCTGGGCAGGCTTTTTAATGTGCTCGGAGAGACTATAGACGGCGGAGAGGATATTCCGGCCGAGAATGAAAAGTGGGAAATACACAGAAAACCGCCCACATTTGCGGAACAAAGTGCAGTTGTTGAGATGCTTCCCACCGGAATCAAGGTCATTGACCTTTTGGCTCCCTACGCCAAGGGCGGAAAGGTAGGCCTTTTTGGCGGTGCCGGAGTAGGCAAGACCGTCCTTATTCAGGAACTTATCCAAAACGTATCAAGAGATGGCGGATATTCTATATTTACCGGTGTCGGAGAGCGCTCAAGAGAAGGCAACGACCTGTGGTCTGAGATGACGGAATCGGGTGTTATCAAGAACACGGCTCTTGTTTTTGGTCAGATGAATGAGCCGCCGGGAGCCAGAATGAGAGTTGCGGAGACCGGACTTACCATGGCGGAATACTTCCGTGATGAAAAGAACCAGAATGTATTGCTCTTTATAGATAACATTTTCCGTTTTGTTCAGGCTGGTTCCGAGGTTTCGGCTCTATTGGGACGTATGCCTTCGGCTGTTGGTTATCAGCCCACACTTGCTACTGAAATGGGTGAGCTGCAGGAACGCATTGCATCCACTATCAACGGATCCGTTACCAGTGTACAGGCAGTCTATGTACCTGCCGACGACCTTTCTGATCCGGCTCCTGCCACTACCTTTGCGCATCTTGATGCTACGACGGTTCTTTCCAGAAAGATTGTAGAGCAGGGTATCTACCCG
>CAJOOT010000224.1 GCA_905236215.1 uncultured Eubacterium sp. | reverse complement strand
TGGGGGATTTCTCCGACTGAGTTAATGTCTAATCCATATAATATCTGTCCTTGCCGCTCTCTTTGGCCTTGTATAAAGCAACATCTGCTTTTTTAATGAGCTTTTTGAAAGAGCGTGTCTCGGGATCTGAAAGGGCAATTCCCACACTTATGGTTGGATGTAATTCTTCGCCGTTTTCGGTTGAGAAGGCGTAGGATTTAAAGGTTGAGATAAAATCCTTAGCATGTCTGATCGGCTCCTCATCGTCCTGGATTCCGAAATAAAATGCGCAGAATTCATCTCCGCCGTATCTTCCGCAGTAGCCGTGAGCTGTGGTTGAAAGATAAAGGCTTTTAGCCAGGGCTTTTAAAACCTTGTCTCCCGTGGGATGTCCGTAACTGTCATTAATCTGTTTGAAATTATCTACATCTATTATCATCATGGCGCATTGGTCATTTTCGTGCTTTGTGAAATAACTTGTAACCTTTTCGGACAGAGTTCCACGCTGATATATTTGGGTGAGTGAGTCAAGATCTCTTTCTTTTTCAAGCTGAATTCGTGTATAAAATCCACCTACCCGGCCTTTGATAAGGTACGGGCAGATATAACATGAAGCCAAAAAGAAGGATACAGCATTAAGCGTATCAAGAAGGGAAAGATCCGGGGTTTTGTATCTTATGGAAAGAGCGCACATTATAAACGTAAAAATAGCTCCAATACCCTGTATACGATACGGTCTTTCCACAAAGAGGATGGAAATCGCAAGGATTATGGCTACGAAGGTGACTGAGCAGTTTTGGATATTGTAGATGACACCGATCAAAATACCATAGGTGTACAGGATTACCATCAGCATAACACCGAGAATTGCGATGGTAGCTCCCTTTTTGGGAGGTCGGATATGTATGCCTATCTGTATTGATAATACGGGAAACAAATAAAGCAGATTGACATAACCACGCATAAGTATACCTTTGCGCAGAAATAAGACGGAGACACATGCAAATACAATACTGCATACAAGAGTAACAGCATTAATGGCTCCCATATTGGCTTTTTTTATGTCGTCTATACAGTCTCTGTATATTTTGTCATCAAGGTCTGCAAAAAATATAAATCTCAGAAATCGCTTAAGAACATTTCTCATCAGACATTCCCCATAAAAACATCAATTTCAACAATTATATTGTTATTATGTACTAAAGTCAATCAGCTATTATCAACAACATGAAAATAAGATTACGTCAAATTTTGTTATGCATCGGCGACATAACCGTTGTACGACAATGTGTCTTGAGATTTAATAATTAAACCTTATAATTGCCTTATAGTGAGTTGTAGCTCACTGATCATGATACAAAAATACTTCATTTGATGTATTTTTTGTATACCTTGTGGTAGCACTCCGTCCTTGTGGGCGGAGTGTTTTCTGGCCTTAATGAAAATTCGCTGAAAATTCTCCAAACCATAAACCTGTGAGTATTGCTTTAAAATAGGAAATGATGTATCATATACGGGCGTGTAAATCGGCTGATACGGCTGAATATAAGGTATTTGAACGCTGTAGAGCACCCTGCGTTCATGAGCAAGTAGCGAAGCGGATTATGGATGTCCGCTTTACATCTCTTTAGGCACATGAATATCCGTAAACATTTTTGTACTATAACCAAACATCGATGGCTGGTGATGAAAGCCTGTTTTAAAATGGGACTTTATTGGCAGGGACTTGTACATGATTTGTCCAAATATTCCCCTTCGGAATTTATTCCGGGAGCCAAATACTATGTGGGATACAGGAGCCCTAACGATATGCAGCGTAAAAACGAGGGTTATTCTTCGGCATGGCTTCATCATAAGGGCAGAAATATGCATCATTTCGAATACTGGTATGATTACAGACTTGATGAAAACGAAAAGATTGTTATCTCACCGGTCAGGATGCCGGTTAAATATGTGGCGGAAATGGTTGCCGACAGACTGGCAGCATCCAAAGTCTATCAGGGAAAGGATTATACGGATGCATCAGCGTTTGAGTACTATGAAAAAGGACGAAGGCGTGGCAGCCTTATGCATGAAGATACCGAAGAACTTCTTGGGAACATTCTCCTTATGATAAAAGAATGCGGAGAAAAAGAAGCTTTGGCTTTTGTAAAAAGCAAAGTTCTCAAATGCGGATATGATACCGGATTTGATCATAATATAAATGATTATTACAGTAAAAAAGTAAATATATCGGAGGCAGGATTATAATGATAGACGGAAAGAAAATATTGTTCAGCGGTATGCAGGCAACAGGTACTCTTACTTTGGGCAATTATCTGGGTGCACTTAAGAACTGGGTGACATTGAGTAATGAATACGAATGCTATTACAGCGTAGTGGATCTTCATTCCATTACCGTGCGTCAGGATCCCGAGGAATTGCGCACAAGAGCCAGGAATCTGCTTACTCTTTATATTGCGGCAGGTCTTGATCCCGAAAAGAATTGTATCTACTATCAGTCTCATGTGTCGGGACATGCGGAATTGGCGTGGATTCTTGAGTGCTTCACCTATGTGGGTGAGCTCAACCGCATGACGCAGTTTAAGGATAAAGCCAGGAAACATGCCGACAATATCAATGCCGGACTTTATACGTATCCGGTCCTGATGGCGGCAGACATCCTTCTGTATCAGGCAGACGTGGTACCTGTAGGCAGCGATCAGATGCAGCACCTTGAGATTACCAGGGACATTGCCGGCAGATTCAATTCCCTTTACGGAGATATTTTCACGATACCTGAACCCTATATAGGAAAAGCAGGAGCTCGTATAATGAGCCTTCAGGATCCTGAAAAGAAGATGTCCAAGTCAGATGAAAATCCCAATGCCAGCGTTTACCTTTTGGATGAGCCTTCAGTTATCATGAAAAAGTTTAAGCGTGCAGTCACGGACTCAGAGGGTTGTATAGCTTATCGCGATGAACAGCCGGGTATCAGAAATCTTATTGATATCTATTGTGCGGCTACCGATAAGACGGTGGATGAAGCGTTGAAGGAATTCGAAGGTCAGGGCTACGGTACATTGAAGACGGCAGTGGGTGAAAGCGTAGTAGCGATATTAGAGCCTCTTCAGAAGCGATTTAAAGAACTTTCCGAGGAGAAAACCTATATCGATTCCATCATCAAAAAGAATGCCGAAAAGGCAGAAGCTACTGCACAAAAGACATTAAAAGCCGCCCAGGAAGCAGTGGGATTTCCGGCCAGAATGTAAACAAATCAATCCTCTCAGCGAGTTTACTTCGCAGAGAGGATTTTTTCTTTACAGGATTATCTGCTTCGTGCTAATATAGCCATGTCTTTTTGAATCACCGTACCTTCGTACGGAAGCGGCAATGCCGCGTTTTCCCCAATATATCTCTGCCGGCCGGCAGAGGAAAGAAAATGTACAGCGTAGTGAGCACGGCTGCCATAAGAGCCATGGAGGCCAGATTTATCTGCGTAGAAGCAGATGTATCGGACGGCATGCCCTATTTTGAAATGGTGGGTTTTTTGTCGTCGGAAGTAAAAGAAGCCAAAGAAAGAGTAAGGACAGCATTAAGAAACAGCGGCTTTGCCCTTCCGCCCAAAAGGATAATGGTAAACCTTTCGCCCGTTAATTTAAGAAAGGTGGGAAATATCTATGACCTTCCCGTGACCGTGGCTATATTACATGCATTGGAGATTATAAAAGCCGATGATCTTAATGATTTCATAGTGATAGGAGAAGTGGGACTGGACGGATCGGTTCACAGGGCGGATGGAGTACTTCCCATAGTATGTGCGGCAAGAACCGAGGGCTATAGATATTGCCTGCTTCCCAAAGAAAACGAAAAGGAAGCCTCCTGCGTTGAAGGTATAGGTATAGTGGGAGTATCTAAGGTAACGGAAGCTGTGGAATACCTTAACCTGAAAAAAGATTTAAGAACCGGATGGCATAACGAAAGAAAAGGGGATAAATATTTGAGTTATGTCAATCAGCCTCCCCGAAATGTAAATACTTCAAAGAGTCGGGATGATATGGAAGTCCCTGAAATATTGCCGCTTGATTTTTGTCAGATACACGGACAGGAGACTGTAAAAAGAGCCTGCGAAGTGGCAGTAGCAGGTATGCACAACTTCCTTATGATAGGACCGCCCGGTTCGGGAAAGACCATGATAGCCTCAAGGATTCCCGGAATATTACCGATTCCGACATTTGAGGAACGCATGGAAATATCCAAAATCTATAGCATTGCCGGGGCACTAAAGCCCGAAGAAGGCCTTGTACGCGAGAGACCTTTTCGCTCTCCGCATCATACCGTGAGTGTTCAGGGAATGGTGGGCGGCGGACAGATTCCCAAACCCGGAGAGATTACCTTGTCCCATGGAGGGGTGCTGTTTCTGGATGAGCTGCCTGAATTTGCCAAGAGCGTACTGGAAACTCTGCGGCAACCACTTGAAGAAGGTGTGGTGTCCATAGTTCGTGCCAGCGGCAGGTATGATTATCCGGCTGATTTTTTGCTGGTATGCGCTATGAATCCATGTGCCTGCGGATACTATCCGGACAGAAACCGTTGCAACTGCTCGGTAAATCAGGTTTCACATTATCTCGGAAAAATCAGTCGTCCGCTCCTTGACAGGATAGATATAAGCGTGGAAGCTCCCCGTGTGGGTTATGAGGAACTGGGACAGACAAAAGAGCATTCCGAAACTTCGGCTCAGATAAGAGAACGCATTATACGGGCGCATAAGATACAAAATGAACGATATCGGGGGCAGAACATTCATTTTAACTCTCAGCTTTCGGGAGCCCAGTCGGAGAAATACTGTGAACTTACGGCAAAACAGAAGCGTTACATGGGAACCGTGTTTGAAAAGATGAACCTTACTGCAAGGGGGTATTATAAGATACTGAAAGTGGCTCGCACTATTGCGGATCTTAAGGGAAATAACAGAATTGAGACCGAGGATCTTGTGGAAGCCATCATGTACAAAGGCATCGATGAGAAGTTCTTTGGGGAGGTAGTCAGATGAAATATGCATGTTGGTTCCACTCGATAGAAAAAATCGGGCCTGCCTGCGGATTAAAAATGCTTGAATGCGGCTTAAATGCACAGGAAGTGTACTTTTCGAGCGAAAGAAAGCTGAAGGCACTAAGGATTTTTTCGGATATTCAGTTAGAGGCCGTGATGAAGGCAAAAAAAGAATCGGATCCCGAGGAATGCTATCAAAAGATCATAGAAAGCGGAGTTTCTTTTACCTGCAGGGAATCTGCGGACTATCCCGAACTTCTTAAAGAGTACAGGGATTCTCCTTACGGGCTTTTTTACAAGGGAAATCTTCCCGATCCTGACAGGCCTGTCGCAGCTGTTGTTGGTGCGAGGAACTGTTCTTCTTAC
>CAJOOT010000223.1 GCA_905236215.1 uncultured Eubacterium sp. | reverse complement strand
CCTCTGAAACCATTGAATTTGTCTTCATATTCCCCCGGCATTTTATCCAGAAAAGACTTCTGCGAATAGTTTACATAATCATGTGAGACCGGCAATATATATCTGTCATTAAATGCATAGCTGATGGGAAATGTAATCTTGCTGTGCTGATGTTTTCTGAAACCGGGATCTGTTTGAACATAGGAAAAAGAATCCTTGGTCCATCCCGTATTCCATCTGAGATCAAATCCCAGTCCTCCCTGTTCTACCGGCTTACAGGTTTTTTCTACAGCCGATGAATCATCTGAAATCATCAATACTCCCGGCACAAGTTCATGCACCACCCGGTTAAGCTTTATCAAAATCCCCCGGGCCTTGGTATTTTCAATTCTTCCATCGGGGTTTAGTCTGTAAGCCTCTCCTCTTGTTTCACAGTTCGGATAGACCATTTCAGAAACCGAACACACACGGATACCGTCGATATGATATTCCCGAAGGAACATCATTACGGACGATATAAGAAATGAATGAACCTCAGGCCTGCCATAATCAAAAACATACGTGCCCGGTTTGTTGCCCTCTTCTTCTGAAAATAACGGCTCTTCGTAAAGATTCTCTCCATCAAATGCACAAAGTGCCCAGTCATCGCGTGCGAAGCTGGCCGGCACCCAGTCGAGGATTATGCCGACACCCGCTCTGTGTGCCTTATTCACAAAGTACATAAAATCATCCGGCGTACCATATCTGGATGTCACCGCAAAATAGCCGGTAGTCTGATAACCCCAGGATCCATCATATGGATACTCTGTAAGGGGCATCAGTTCTATATGAGTATAGCCCATATGTTTGACATACGGAATCAGCTCATCTGCCATCCTGCGATAATTATAAAAATTTCCGTCGGGATGCTTTTTCCACGATCCGATATGTACTTCGTATATATTCACAGGCATGCTCATAACATCCTCATGTGCACGCCTTTCCATGAATTTTTGATCATTCCATATGAACTTTTCTTCAGGGAACCAAACTTTGGAGGCCATACCCCCACCCGTCTCTGAATGTGTGGCATAGGGATCTGCCTTAAGATAAATATCGCCATCCTTAAATTGAACGGCATACTTGTAAAGAGAATATTTGGGAAGTCCTTTGACCTCCACTTCGAAACAACCGCCCCCGATGTCTGTCATGACAGTCTCATCAACATCCCAATTGTTGAAATCACCCACCAGACTTACTCTTAATGCACGAGGTGCCCACACACGAAAAATAACTCCGGTGCCACCTTCATTTCTGTGGGCACCGAAAAACTTATATGCTTCATAATAATCTCCTTCGTGAAAATCCGAAAGCGCTTGTTCATAATCATCAACACAACCCATATTACCCCCTGAGCTTATTATTGACTTAATAGCATAGCATCTTGTATATATGTAACAATTTTACTATTTTTTTTGCATATTTTCAATAATAATGTAAGACAATTTGCCTTTCTTTTTGACATTTCCGACTGAGGTAAATATTTATCTGGTGCCTGAGCTTCCAAAGCCTCCCTCACCCCTCTTAGTCTCGGAAAGTTCGTCAGTCTGCTCGAATTCAACCGAAAGATACGGCATTACCACAAGCTGCGCAATGCGCTCATATTCTTCAATCTGCTTGTCTTCATCAGAATCATTGTGCAATGCCACTATTATCTCTCCGCGATAGTCCGAATCAACTACTCCCACGCAATTTGCCGGCCTTAGGCTTCTCTTTGATGCCAAACCGCTCCTTGCAAATATTGCTCCGAAATATCCCTCGGGTATGGCAGCCGCAAGGCCGGTTCCCACCATTAACGTAGAATGAGCCGCTATGGTAACAGGCTCTGACAAAGCCGAATACAGGTCATAACCCGCCGCCTGATCCGAACCTCTTGAAGGAAGTTTTGCGTCTTCTTTGAGTTTTTTTATCTGTATCTTCATTATTTCCACCTCAAATGCGTATGCTCTGACTTTCTGTCTCGTTGCATAAGATCATATACGCCTTCTTTTGCTGATTTTCCGTTGAAAAGAACCTCGTTGACCTCTTCTATGATGGGAAGAGAAACTCCGTATCTTTCTGCCAGTCCTGCCGCCGCCTTTGCACTGAATATTCCCTCTACTACCATTTTGACTTCCTTCGTGGCTTCATCGGGAGTCTTGCCCTGCCCGATAAGAATACCTGCTCTTCGGTTTCGGCTGTGCATACTGGCACAGGTTACGATAAGGTCTCCCATGCCGCTCAAACCTTCAATAGTCTCCTGATATGCACCCATTTTAAGAGCAAGAGCGGTAACCTCCCTGATGCCTCTGGTAATCAGTGCCGCCTTGGTATTATCACCATAGCCCAACCCATCGGCCATACCCGCTGCAAGAGCGATGACATTCTTTAACGCACCTCCCAAACCGATTCCAAGCACATCCGGGCTGGTATATACGCGAAAGCTGTCATTCATGAACATACTCTGGACAAACTCCGCATCCTCGCGAACAGAAGCTCCGGCCACCACCGTGGTGGGCATGCGACGTATTACCTCTTCTGCATGCGAAGGTCCGGAAAGCACACTCAAACGAGCCTTCGGCATCACATCCCTTAAAACTTCGGTCATGGTTAGAAACGAATCCTCTTCTATACCTTTGGAAACATCTGTAATAAGCTGATCCGTAACGAAGGGCTTCATCTTTTCAGCTGTCTCTCTGACCGCCTTTGAAGGCACTGCCACTACAGCCAGATCCATTCCTAAAAGCGCCTCTTCTATTGAATCCGTAAAGACAAGTGAATCCGGGAGAATAATACCCGGAAGCTTGTCTTTAAGTTCCCTGTCTTTTTTGAGCGCTTCTATTTGCTTGCTGTTGTGCGACCATACAGTCACATCATGATCGTTTTCACAGAGTACACAGGCAAGGGCTATACCCCAGCTTCCGGCTCCGATCACTCCTGCTTTTGCCATATTATCTTTCCTCTAAATATTTTCTGTTTCTACAGCCGATTCTTTTTGGGCTCCTATCTTCGACTCAGTGCCATTGATCAGCCTTGATATATTGGTGCGGTGTCTTACTATGTTAAGAATACCTATTCCAAGCAATATAAGTACATATTCCGGGTATACCGCCGGATCCACCTTTAAAAAGCCGACGCCGGCATTGCCAAATATAAGCGCCATGATAAACAGTGATGCCGATGAAAGTATTGATGCCATGGATACGTATTTGGTAATAAAAAGCGTAGCAAAGAATATGCCGGCCACCGGCGCAAGTATCTCAGGCGCCGCAGAAAAAAGAAGCGCTGCCGAGCAAGCTATACCTTTTCCACCCTTAAATCCCAAATATACCGGAAAATCATGTCCCAATACCGTTCCTGTTGCCGCATATAGCATCAGCAGTTTTATGTCAACCCCGTCCACATTGTTCCTAAACAATACATATGTCAATATAACGGCAATTACACACTTTAACACATCGCCTATAAATACAATGGCTCCCGCTCCCTTGCCTCTGGTACGGATGGCATTGGTCATGCCCAGATTGCCGCTGCCATGAGATCTTAAGTCATAGCCGACCATTTTTCCGTATATGAAACCGGTTTGGAAAAGTCCGAAGGCGTATCCTATCAAAAGACAGACGATACGTAGCATTATCTGTTCTCCTTTCGCTCACGTATGATAAACCTAAGCGGTGTACCTTCAAATCCAAAGGTATCGCGGATCCTGTTTTCAAGATAACGCTGATACGAAAAATGCATGAGCTTTTTGTCATTGACAAAGATAACAAATGTAGGCGGACCTACAGCTACCTGTGTGGCATAAAAAATCTTTAAGCGTTTACCCTTGTCCTGAGGTACCTGCTGCATGGCAACAGCCTCAATTATTATCTCATTTAAGACCCCGGTAGCTATCCTTAAATTCTGGTTTTCCATGACCGTATCTATCGTGGAAAAAATCTTGCTCATTCTCTGTCCTGTCTTGGCAGATATAAAAATGAGCTTGGCGTAGGGCATAAAACTCAAGGTCTTTCTGATATCTTCGGTCACTCTGTAAATAGTCTTGTCGTTCTTTTCTTCCACGGCATCCCATTTGTTTACAGCAATGATCATACCCTTTCCGCGCTCATGAGCAATGCCTGCAATCTTTGCATCCTGCTCCGTGACGCCCTCTGTGGCATCTATGACAAGAACCACTACATTTGCCCTCTCAACGGCAGTAACTGCACGAATAATCATAAAGTGCTCAAGTTCCTGCTTAATCTTATTCTTACGCCTGATGCCGGCCGTATCAATAAAGACATATTCCTTTCCATTGTGAACAATCTCCATATCCACAGCATCTCTGGTGGTGCCGGGCACATCCGAAACTATAACCCGGTTTTCTCCGCTTAGCTTGTTTATGATGGAGCTCTTTCCTACATTAGGCTTTCCCACAATGGCAATACGCGGTCTGTCATCTTCTATCTCTTCTTTTGCATCATCCGGGAAAAATTCAATAACAGAGTCCAGCATATCTCCTATGCCCAGCTTATTTTTTGCTGAAACGGGCACGGGATCTCCCAGACCCAGATTATAAAATTCATACACATCCGGCATGAACTTGTCGAAATCATCCACCTTGTTTACAACGAGAATGACCGGCTTTTGGGATTTTCTCAGGATATCCGCCACACGCTGATCGTCGTCTACAAGTCCCTGACGCACGTCAGTCAGGAATATTACCACATCAGCCGTATCAATGGCTATCTTGGCCTGTTCACGCATCTGTGACAGTATTATATCGGGAGAATCCGGCTCAATGCCGCCCGTATCCACAAGCGTAAAGGTATAATCCAGCCACTCGACATCTGCATATATACGGTCTCTGGTAACCCCCGGGGTATCCTCCACTATGGAAATCCTGCTGCCTGCCAGCGCATTGAACAATGTCGATTTTCCTACATTGGGTCTGCCTACTACAGCCACTACCTGTTTACTCATATCGATCAGTCCTTGTCATCAATCTATCTGCCAATCTATCGGAACTATTCCGTTCTCTTTAAGAAAGCTGTTTGCCTTTGAAAAATGTTTACATCCAAAAAATCCTCTGTATGCCGAAAGAGGACTCGGATGAGGTGCCTTTAGCACCAGTTGTTTAGGGTTGTTTAGCATCTTTGCTTTGGTCTGTGCCGGCCGCCCCCACAAAAGATAAACTATAGGTCGTTCCTGCTTGTTTAATGTCTCTATCACGGCATCCGTGAATTGCTCCCATCCCTTGTCCTTGTGCGAATTTGCCTGATGCGCACGCACCGTAAGGACGGTATTTAAGAGCAATACTCCCTCTTTGGCCCACTTGGTAAGATCCCCTGAAGAAGGGATTCTTAATCCCAAATCATCGTGAAGTTCTTTGTAAATATTCTGCAACGAAGGCGGTATATCCTTTTGATCTTCAGGCACCGAAAACGCCAGTCCCATGGCCTGTCTGTACTCGTGGTACGGATCCTGCCCCAGTATTACCACCTTAACATTGGAAAGAGGAGTGTAATGAAAAGCATTGAGTATATCATCCGCAGGCGGATAAACCGTACATTTGGAATACTCTTCCTTCACGAATCCGTATAACTCTCTGTAATATGGCTTTTTAAATTCATCCGATATGGCATCCAGCCAGTCATTATCTATTGCTGACATTACATCCTCACACTTACTCCATGATCAGCCAGATATTTCTTGAGATCCATGATTTCAAGCTCTCTGAAATGAAAGAGCGATGCTGCAAGAGCCGCATCAGCCTGTGCATCGGTAAGCGCCTCAAGAAAATCCTGTTTTTTACCGGCACCTCCCGAAGCTATAACCGGGACTCCCACACTTTTCGCTATGGCTCCTGTAAGTTCAATATCGTATCCCGCCTTGGTACCATCGCAATCCATACTGGTAAGAAGAATCTCTCCTGCTCCTCTTTTGACCGCATCAACAGCCCACCGGACAGCATCAAGCCCTGTGTCTATCCTTCCACCGTGTTTGTATACGTTCCAACCGGACCCATCATCACGTCTTTTGGCATCTATGGCTACTACCACACACTGACTTCCAAACTTGTCCGCAGCGTCTGATATAAGCCTTGGATTATCAATAGCTGCCGAATTGACAGATACCTTGTCTGCGCCTTCGCGCAATATCATCCTGAAATCTTCCACCGTGCGGATACCGCCTCCCACGGTAAACGGAATGAATACCTGCTCGGCCACACGTCTAACCATGTCAACCACGGTATCCCTGTGATCGGATGATGCGGTAATATCAAGAAAGACAAGCTCATCTGCACCGAGCTCGTCATATGTACGGGCCACCTCCACGGGATCTCCGGCATCTATAAGGTTTACAAAATTGACTCCCTTTACCACCCTGCCTTTGTCAACATCAAGACAGGGAATAATACGTTTAGTATGCAATGTATCTCTCCAAATAATATCAGATTTTTGAGAAGGCGCTGAGTATGCGGGCACCCACACGGCTGCTCTTCTCAGGATGGAACTGACATGCAAATATATTGTCTTTCTCAACCGATGCCTGAATCCTGACACCGTAATCTGCCGTAGCTGTAACTATAGACTGATCATCCGACTCAAGATAATACGAATGAACGAAGTAAACAAAGCTTCCTTCATCCACATCTTCAAAAATCCGACCTCTTTTGCCATGGGGATAGTCCAGTGAATTCCATCCGATATGCGGAATTTTGAGCCCCGGCGCATCAGGTATTCTTTTTATTTTGCCGGGAAGAATACCCAGCCCCTTAACTCCCGGAGACTCTTCACTCTCTTCAAAAAGGAGCTGAAGTCCAAGACAGATTCCCAAAAGCGGTATCTTCTTTTCAACGACTTCATGTATTATGTCAACCAAATCGTAATCATTGAGCTTTTTCATGGCATCCGCAAACGCGCCGACCCCCGGTAAGATTACTCGATCCGCCGAAAGTATAGTTTGCCTGTCTCTGGTGACAATGTTTTCTATTTGAAGTGCAGAAAGCGCCTTGGTAACGCTCATAAGGTTTCCTGCGTCATAGTCTATGATAGCTGTCATTTGTTTTAAGAGACGATGGTCTCCAACTCGAGTGTATATTCGTCTCTGTCCTCCATATCATATAATTCCTGAGCCTTTTCCTCAGTAATACCGTACTCGGAAAGAGCACTGACTATCTGTGTTTTGAGGCTTGAATACTGCTCTAAAATACCAAGTGTCCCGGCCAGTTCCTGATTGATATTGAACTTGCCCAATCCTCTGATAAGAGCATCCGCTGCAGCTGCGGTATTCCCCTCGGCAACTCTGATCTGATAATCGGTAAACGACTTCTGGAGACCGGCCATAAGCCTTGCCTGCTGATAGAAATCGTGGTCTCCGGAGCTGATATTAAGTCCATCCAATGCATTGAACGCCCCGCTGTAATCACCTGCCGCGTAAAGCTTCTGAGCCTGGGTGGTCTGCACAGTATATGCACCGGCACTCGAGAACAAATACACGAACAGCACCAAAGAAACCGCTATAAAGCCGGTAATGATAATGGGCTTTTTCTTGACCGGTGTTTTTTCGGCTGCTTTGGCTGCTTTTTCAGCAGCCTTCTTGGCCTTCTTTTCGGCATCTTTTGCCTTTTTTGCTGCGGCTTTGGCCTGTTTTGCTTCTGTTGCAGCCTTTTTCTTTTCTTCTTTTTCGGCTGCTTTAGCCGCCTTCTGTTCTTCCTTTTCTTTCTTTTTCTGTTCTTTTAATGCTGCCTTTTCGGCGGCCTTTTCAGCCTCCATCTGGGCTATTTCTTCAGGAGTGGGCTCCGCTCCCGTAGGAATCTCCAGATCCTCAAAAAGAGCGCTTAATACTTTTCCTTTGACGCCCCGGGGCGCATTGGGATCTGCTTCTTTTTTGCCTTTTTTCTTTTTGGACTTCCCGGCGTCATCTTCTGATGCTTCTATAATCTCCGCGCCTTCTCCTTCGGATTCGGATGAAAGATTCGGATCTTCTATCTGAATGTTCTGCTCATCGGATTTGAGAAGATCTCCTATCTCCGACAGGTCATCATCCCCCCGAATATTCTCCAGAATATCGCCAAGCTCCTGATGATCTTCGGATATGGTCTGTGTAAGTTCAGGTGATGGCGGCTGGGCATCAGCAACAGTATCTGTTTCAGAGGTATCATCGGATATAACCTCCATATCCGGCACGGTTTCTTCCCGGGGAGACTCGTTCTCCGGTTCCGCCTCATCCGCAAATACAGACCCTTCCGGTGCCGCGGCTCTGGACTTTTCCTCTACGGTAAATTCTTCGTCTGTCCTGGGCGTTTTAGCGCCTATATCGTCAAGCATATCATCAAGCTGCATACGCAGCTCGGAATCACCTACAGCTCCTATGATCTCCGGCTGTTCTTTATCGGACAATGCCTCTTTTTCACGATTTAATAACGGAGTTTTTCCTTTTTCCTGAGCATCAAGCTCTGCATCAAACTCCTTGAGAAAATCGTCAGTCTCGTCAATGTTGAATTCTTCTTCGGAAAACGGATCGGTAAACCCCTCCTCCGCCTCGAAAAATTCTTCATCAAGATCGTCGGACACAAACGAATCCGGATTGATCACCGAATTCAACAGACTGTCAAGATAATCTTCCTGATTTGCCACTGCGCGTCACCCCTAGCACTTAAATACATCTCTAAAAATAAAGACCGGTCTTAAAGGCCGGCCTTTTATTACAATAAATCACTCTGATTATGATGCTGCTCTCTTGACCTTTGCCTCATCAATGAGTCTGTCAATCGCATCCACAAGCTGGCCTATCTCAGGCTTCGACAGTTGGGCATTGGCGCCGAGCTGTTCTCCTTTGCGACGCATCTCATCATTGACCAAAGAAGAGAAGATGATAAGCGGTATATTCTTCATCGCTTCATCCTCCTTAACCAATTTGGTGAGCCGGTGTCCATCCATAAGCGGCATCTCAATATCCGTAATAATACAATCACACTGATCATGTGGATCGCCTTGGGCTTTGTATTCACACAATCTATCCCAGGCCGCCTTTCCGTCCGCATTAACTTCCAAATTCACATATCCGGACTTCTTCAGGCACTCCGTAATAAGCTTCGCAAGAAGCGGTGAATCCTCTGCAATAAGTATCTTTGCGTCACTTCTGTCCCTCTCTCCAAGTTCATCGATCTGAGAAATACGAAGACCTGTCTCCGGATTGATATCAGATACAATCTTCTCAAAATCCAGAATTATGATGAGCTTTTCTTCAAGTTTGATAATACCCGTAGTAACACTCTCATCGTTTGCGTTTACTGTCTGATCCGGCTTG
>CAJOOT010000222.1 GCA_905236215.1 uncultured Eubacterium sp. | reverse complement strand
CAATTAAAGTCAAATAAAGTATTTGTTCAGCTCCCGGGAGGCGTTGCTTCTCGGGAGCCTATTTACCCACCATATTTTTGCCGATTTTTTCTTCGCCTCAATCAACCCCTCAATCAACTTCGACGGGTATCGGCAAAAAAATGTACTTTTACCACATTTTTTCCGGCGAAAAAATGTTGACACAATACATTTTTTCTTTCATAATCAGGGCGTAGACCATAAATTTTATGCAATAGGAGATGCTTTATGGAACGTGCTTTAATGTCGGAATTGTGGAAATGGAAGGATGCCTCTAACCGTAAGCCGCTGATTTTGTGGGGGGCGAGACAGGTTGGGAAAACCTGGCTTATGAAGGAGTTTGGAAGATGCGCATATAAGAATACAGTGTATATTTCTTTTTACAACAATAAGCGTATGGCTTCGGTGTTTGAAAGGGATTATGACTGTAAGCGCATTATTTCGGCGATTGAGACAGAGATGAGAGCTGAAATTAATCCCGAGGATACGATACTTCTTTTTGATGAAGTTCAGGAAGCGCCGCGGGTTGTCGAGTCTTTAAAATATTTTTGCGAGGAGGCGAGAGAGTATTCGGTGATAGCTGCCGGATCTTTGCTCGGCGTATCAATCCATGAGGGGGTGTCCTTTCCGGTTGGGAAGGTCGATGAACTGCATTTATATCCTATGAGTTTCAGAGAATTTCTCCGCGCTGTTGGTCGCGAGAGATTGGCTGATTATTGTTCTGATTACAAATCGAGCGAGGTGGCTGACTTCTCTGAGTTGTACTCTGAATTATTGAAGGAATATTATTGCGTGGGCGGTATGCCGGAAGTCGTGGCATCGTATGTAAAAGATCGTGATTTTGTCGCGGTCAGAGAAATTCAAAATTCTATTTTATCGCAATATGAAGGCGATTTCGGAAAACATATTGATGCACGTCAACTCCCCAGGTTGCGGATGGTGTGGAACTCAATTCCGATTCAGCTTGCGAAAGAAAATAGGAAATTTTTCTTTGGCCAAATAAAAAAAGGAGCCCGAATGTCCGAGTTTGAGTTGGCAATACAATGGCTGACGGATGCGGGCCTGCTATACAAGGTTAATAAAGTGACGGCGCCTTCGATGCCGTTAAAAGCCTATGTGGACTTTGCTGCGTTTAAACTTTTTATGCTGGATGTGGGGCTGCTTGCTGCACAAAGCGAGCTTGATATCGAAAGCATGTTGCATGGAAATCGGGTTTATACCGAATTTAAGGGCGCACTGACGGAGCAGTATGTTCTTCAGCAACTAATATCTGACACGGCGTATACTCCTTACTATTATTCAGGGGAGAAGTCCACATACGAGACCGATTTTTTGATACAGCGTAAAACGGACATAATACCGTTGGAAGTGAAAGCAGAGGATAATCTAAAGTCCAGAAGCCTTAAGGCATATTGTAAAAAGTTTTCACCGGCGAAGGCCTTTCGTATTTCTACTGCAAATTATCGTAAACAAGACTGGATGGAAAATATTCCGCTTTGGAGCGTTTGTGGGCTTTGAGAGTCGCAGGCGAGTCTTGACTGAGTGATATTAACGCCACCCGTTCTGTAAACAACACCCCCGAAACTCTTTTAAGAGCAACGGGGGTATTTTTTTGATGTGTTGTTATTGACTCGCGAGCGAGTCTTGGCTCTGTCTGCTAATCAGCGGAGAGATCATTGGAACCGATCCTGAAAACATCCACGATGTCCTTAAGCTCGTGAGCCGCATCTGCTACGCCACGTCCCTGGGAATCCAGATCCTCGACATTTGCGTTGACAGATTCGGTAGTAGCGTTTAGCTCTTGAGCGGTAGCTGCATTTTCTTCCGAAATGGCGGAGAGATTCGATATGGAATCTGAAATGTTGACAACGTCTTTATCAAGAGTTCTGTTGGCATCTTCTATCATATCTATGGCACTGTTTACACCCGAAATCTGCTCCGCTATACCCGTAAAGCTGTCTGCAGTTTCGTCAACAGCAGATTGCTGACGCATAACGAAGTCACGCACTTTGTCGCTCTGTCTGACGGCAGCTTCCGTGTTTTGTGTCAAATCATCCAGCATGGCACTTATTTGTTCAGCTGATTGCGAGGATTGATCGGAGAGATCTCTTATCTCGTCAGCCACGACGGCGAAGCCTTTTCCTGCTTCACCCGCTCTTGCTGCTTCTATGGAGGCATTCAGAGAAAGCAGATTAGTCTGTGCGGCTATGGATTTTATCATATCGCTGGCTTCGGATATCTTGTCTGCGGAGCCGGAAATATTTGAAATACCATCAAAAATGCTTTCAAAGGCTTCCATGGACTGGGAAGAGATTTTCTTTAACTGTTCCACTGTTTCGATACCGTTGTTTACAGTGGAGCGGATTTCGGCACTGGCCTGGGCGAGAGAATTGGTGCTTTCCATACTTTGGTTCATAAGATTCTGGACTTCCGACATTTGCATGGAAATATTGGTGATGTTCTCTGCCTGTGAAGTAGCTGAATTTGCCAGATCTCCGGCAGCCGAATTGATGCTTTGCATGGAACCGTTGGTCTCAAAAGTGCTGTTTTGCATATCACCGCTGGCGCTTGTAAGATCCTCAGCTTTTAACTTAAGGTTGCTTACAGCATCCTTGACAGCATCCGTCAATTTATAGGAGGCTTTGGCTATAAGTCCTACCTCGTCACGTCTGCCTTCATACTTTTGCAGTTCCTTTGCCTTGGTGAGATCAAGGGTACCAAGATCCCTTATTACACGAGTGATGTGTACGATCTCTCTTGCTATCAGTTTGGAACTGATGATGACCACTACGATACTGAGGATCAGGATAATGATTGATATTATGCACAAACGCACAGTAAGAGCCGATATTCCGGAATAGATCTCACTTTCGCTGTCATAAATATATGCGACCATCTGAAGATCGGGTATATATTCATATGCGAGAAGAACTTTGGTTCCGTCCTTATCAAGAGACATCGTTCCTTCGGTATTTGCTTCTGCGGCTGCCACTATCTGAGCCTCAGTTTCGCCGTAATCTGTACCCGATTCTTCTTCATTGGGTGAGAAAATAATGTTTCCCTTGTCTGCGCTGATAAGGTAAATCTTGGCGTTGTCCATGCCGTTGAGAGGCATGCCGTAAATGGTTTCCTTGAGTTCGTCTACATAGCAGCCGCCTCCAACATATCCCAATATGGTGGAACCATCGTCGTCATAGATTGCGCAATATCCGGCCGCAACAAGTATACCTGTTGATGAAGCGGGGGTAATACCTTTTAGCCATACTCCGTCCTCGGAAGAGGCTATGCCGTCATCAAGCAGGGAACGGTCATCTCCTTCTTTGTATACCTGCAATCCCACGGCATCGGGCTGGGAATGACAAAGGAAAAGAGTTTCCCTGGTGGCTACGAAGAAACCTTCCATGGACGGATTGGAGGCTGCGTAATTTTCAACCTCTGTTTGAACCTTTGCGGTAAGCTCTTTGTTGTCCGGGTCTTTGAGAAGCTGCTTAACTATGTCCAGAGAACCAAACGACTTAAAGTAACGTTTGTAGTTGTTGAAATACTGATCTACAACGGTAGAGCGGTCTGAAGCCAGCTCCATGAACCGGTTGACAGTATCTTCCTGTGTGGTTTGCTGCACGCTTAGAATAGTATTGAAACTAAGGGCACAAAGACCAATCGTAAGGATTATACCTACAACAATACTGATCTTTACAGCGATTTTAAGATTCTTAAATGCTTTCATAACTCCCCTCCCTCGTAATTGAGAATAATAGAATTGTCTTTATTAGTATAGCACTTGAGAAATGCATACGCAATTTGATTTAAAAAAAACTTGACTTGCAAAATTATATTTGATACAATCTAATCGTTCAAAAGAAAATCGGCAGGGTATACAAAACAATCTGAAAAAAAGATTCGTGCTATTCCAATCCGAGCATATTTAAAAGGAGAAAAACAATGAGCAATATTTATGATTATTCGGTACCTCAGACAGACGGCACAGAGCTTTCGCTTTCAGAGTTTAAAGGGAAAGTAATGATTATAGTTAATACTGCAACAGGCTGTGGATTCACACCTCAATACAAAGATCTGGAGTCCATGTACGAAGAATTTCACGAAAAAGGACTTGAGATCATTGATGTTCCCTGCAATCAGTTTGCAGGCCAGACACCGGGCAGCGATGATGAAATCCATGAGTTCTGCACATTAAAATACAACACCCAGTTTCCGCAGATGAAGAAGAGTGATGTAAACGGAGAAAACGAGCTTCCGCTTTTCGCATATCTTAAATCTCAGAAGGGATTTGAAGGCTTTGGAAAGGGGCCAAAGGCATTGGCTATGGGGGTTATGCTAAAAAAGATTGACAAGGACTATAAGAACAATCCCAACATCAAATGGAACTTCACCAAGTTCCTCGTAGACAAGGAAGGAAATGTGACCGATCGATTTGAGCCCACCGCTTCAATGAACGAAATTTACGGTCGTGTGGTTGAACTTCTTGGCAAATAAGATAAAATACCGATTGGATATTTTTTTGAAAGGCATCAACGGATTATGGAAAGATATGACATTGCTGTAATAGGATCGGGACCGTCCGGGCTTGAAGCTGCCATAACGGCAACTATCAGAAATAAGAAAACTATAGTCTTCGGACACAGCGGCGGAAGTCAGAAAGTCGAAAAATCACATATGATTGACAATTACCTGGGATTGCCTCACATATCGGGAGCCGATCTTATGGGAAACTTCCTTGATCATGCGCAAAGGATGAATGTGAATATAACCGACGAAAAAATCGCCATGGTGCTTTCCATGGGTGATTACTTCTCCATTCAGACATCAAAGAATGATGTGTATGAGGCTACCTGCGTTATATTGGCTGCGGGAGTCTCAACCGGGAAAACATATCCCGGAGAGGAGGAATTTTTGGGAAGAGGCGTCAGCTACTGCGCTACCTGTGACGCTGCTCTCTATCGTGAACGTACCGCTGCCATCGTAGGTTTTTCTGCCGAAGAAGAGGCAGAAGCGGATTTTATGTCCGAGTACGCTTCCAAAGTATATTATTTTCCCCAATATGTAGGCGCTGTTAATGTCAGGGACGGCGTAGAAGTTATAAGGGAGAAGCCTGTATCCGTGGAAGGTCAGATGAAAGCCACAACCTTTGTTACCGATGCAAACAGATACGAAGTCGACGGAGTATTTTTCTTAAGAGAATCCATTGCACCGTCGAATCTGGTTCCCGGCATTGAAACAGACGGAAGGCACATTATCGTAGACAGATCCATGTCAACGAATCTTCCGGGGTGCTTTGCAGCAGGAGATATCACAGGCACTCCATATCAGCTCACAAAGGCGGCCGGAGAAGGTAATATAGCGGCATTATCAGCTGTATCCTACATAGATAAAAAACGCAGGGAAGGTGATGCATGATGAGTGAGCAATATGAGCAGTTAAAGCTCGAAAACCAGATATGTTTCCCTCTTTATGCCGCTGCAAGAAAGGTAACGGGGAGATACACCCCGTATCTTAAACCTCTTGGCATTACCTACACACAATATTTGGTTTTTCTGGTGCTTTGGGAAGAAGACGGAGTTACCGTCGGGGATTTGTGCAGAAAGTTATATCTCGACAGCGGAACTCTGACACCGCTCCTTAAGAAAATGGAAAATGCAGGTTTCCTCGATAGAAAACGTTGTCCTGATGATGAAAGATGTGTTATGGTATATCTGACGTCTAAGGGTCGGGAAATGAAAGAAAAAGCAGCTGATATTCCACAGAAAGTAGGTGCCTGCGTTTCCATTAAACCGGATGATGCCATGAAACTTTATGAGTTATTGTACAATATACTGGAACAGGTGTGACCCCTGTTTGTCGGGTCTCTTTTGAAAGGAGGATCATAATGGCAGTTATTACTCTTACAAAAGACAATTTTGAATCGGAAGTATTAAAGTCGGATCAGCCGGTGCTCGTTGATTTTTGGGCAACCTGGTGCGGACCGTGCAAGATGGTATCACCTATTGTAGATGAAATTGCAGATGAGTATTCTGATATCAAAGTAGGAAAGGTCAATGTGGATGATGAGCAGGAGCTTGCTTCACAGTACGGAGTTATGAGCATCCCAACCCTTCTTCTTGTTAAAGACGGGGAGGTGGCCGACACTTCCGTAGGTGCGGTTCCAAAAGAACAGCTTCTCAAGTTCATAGGTAAATAACAATGGCAGAAGATACAAGGATAGCTCTGATAGGCATCATAGTTGAAAGAGCGGAGGCTGTCGAAGAACTTAACAGCATCATGCATGATTACAGCCAATATATAGTTGGGCGCATGGGGGTTCCCTACAGAGATAAAGGCCTCAGTGTCATCAGCGTGATAATGGATGCCCCCAACAACGAGATCAGTGCTTTTTCGGGTAAACTTGGAATGGTTGAAGGTATCACTGCAAAGGCATTATATTCAAAGTCATGAGTAATGTTAATGAAAGCGGTTGCAACCGCGAAGGTTTTGAGCTTATAGACAGGCTTGAATCAGAAGGAAAACTTAACAAAAACGAATTTGTCAGGCTCCTGTCCCTTAGGGACGGGAGTCTTATGGAATATGCGGCAAAAAAAGCTGATGCCCTGCGCCGTAAGTATTACGACGACAAGGTCTTTACCCGGGGCCTCATAGAAGTATCCAGCTATTGCAAAAACGATTGTCTGTATTGCGGACTGAGGCGTTCAAGTCGAGATGCGCAGCGCTACAGGCTTTCTGATGACGAGATTATGGCCTGTTGCAAAGAGGGCTATGAGATGGGTTATCGCACCTTCGTCCTTCAGGGCGGAGAGGATGCATTTTTTACTGATGAACATGTCTGTTCGTTGGTATCATCCATCAAAGAAAAATACCCGGATTGTGCGGTTACCCTTTCAATAGGAGAAAAGGAACGCGATTCCTATCAGGCATATTTTGATGCCGGGGCGGACAGATATCTTCTGCGCCATGAAACCTACGATCCCGAACACTACAAAAAGCTTCATCCCAAAGAGATGTCAAGGGATCACAGGATCAAATGCCTATACGATCTTAAAGAAATAGGTTATCAGGTAGGATGCGGAATTATGGTCGGAGCACCTTACCAGACTTTTGAAAACATTGCGGATGATCTTCTTTTCATGAAGGAATTTAAACCTCATATGGTGGGAATCGGTCCTTTTATACCGGCTCACGACACACCGTTTGCGTCATTTAAGCAGGGGACTCTTGAGGAAACATTATTTCTCTTAAGCATTATAAGGCTCCTTCTTCCGGATGTTTTGCTTCCTGCCACTACTGCATTAGGGACCATCAATCCTATAGGGCGTGAGCTTGGTTTTAAGGCGGGAGCCAATGTGGTGATGCCCAATCTTTCTCCCACATCCGTCAGAAAGAAGTATGCCATATACGACAACAAGATCTGCACCGAGGAAGGAGCCGGCGATTGCAAAGGGTGTCTTTCCGGCAGAGTCACCAATTCCGGCTATCGACTGGTTACTGAGCGTGGAGATCATATAACAAAGACTTCGGGCGATTCCTAAGGGAATCGCTCTTTTCACACATATCAGACATTTCATATAAACGAGCAGGACTGTACGTTTTTTGTTATACCGCAACGGAATAACAGCAATACATAATTGTTTGGCAATTTGTGACAAACGATAATTCGATGTATACAATTTCTATAAATTTGACAATAGAGATTTTAAACAGAATGCTGTAAACTCTTTAAATAACCCTAAAGGTTTTTTGTTAGGTTTTGCTAATCGCTGTTAGGTTAGGCTAACTAAATTCGACAAAGGGATTATATTTCATATCAATTCAAGCTTATTTTATAAAGAAAAGGAGGAACAAATCTTGAGTAGACTTTCTTTGGTCACAGAGAGCAAGCCCGAGAGTACGGTGGAGCTTCTGTACAAGGACATGGAGAGACGCATAGCCGCATCTCCGCCGGGAGTCTGTCCGGTAGATCTTACCGCAGCTCTCGTTAAGATGTCACAGGTTCAGACCTGTGGTAAATGTACACCTTGCCGGGTTGGACTCAAACAGCTCGGAAATCTTCTTGATGAGGTGATGGAACATCGTGCCACTGAGGAGACTCTCGGCGAGATTGAAGCTCTCGCAAAGATGATATCCGAATCAGCAGACTGTGCAATTGGTATCAATGCTGCGCAGATGGTTCTTAACGGACTTGATGCTTTTAAGGATGATTATCTTTCGCATATCAGAGATCACCACTGCAAATTCACCATTACCAAATCTATCCCCTGCGTGGCTCACTGTCCTGCAAATGTTGATATTCCTGCATACATTTCTCTTGTTGAAGAGGGTCGTTTCGCAGATTCAATCAAAGTCATCAGAAAGGATAATCCTTTCCCGACAGCCTGCGCTCTTATCTGCGAGCATCCTTGCGAGAGCCGTTGCCGTCGTACTTTGCTTGATGCTCCGGTTAATATCCGCGGTCTTAAGCGTACGGCAGTAGACAAGGCAGGAAAGGTGGCTCCGCCTGAATGCATGGAATCAACAGGAAAGAAGGTATGCGTAATCGGAGGAGGTCCCTCCGGACTTTCTGCAGCATACTTCCTTCAGATCATGGGACATCAGGTTACCGTACTTGAGCGACATAAGCACCTTGGTGGTATGCTTCGATACGGTATTCCGGCATACAGACTTCCGAGAGAGAGACTCCAGAATGATATAGACGCTATCCTTGAAACAGGCGTTGTAGCCAAGACCGGCATCGACGTCGGTTCGGGCGAATATACCATGGACAATCTCAGAAAAGAATACGATGCCGTATACATTGCCATTGGCGCACACCAGGACAAGAAGGTGGGTATCGACGGCGAAGATGCCGAAGGCGTTATGAGTGCGGTTGAATATCTCGGAAAGATAGGCGATGGCGAAATCCCCGATTTCAAAGGAAAGAAAGTATGCGTCATCGGCGGCGGTAACGTTGCCATGGACTGCACACGTTCTGCCATACGCTGCGGTGCGGATGAAGTACGTATCGTATACCGCAGACGTCAGGAGGATATGACTGCTCTTGCAGAAGAAGTAGAGGGTGCTATTGCTGAAGGAGCCATCATGATGGATCTTTATTCACCGGTGCGCATCGAAGCTGATGCTTCAGGAAAGGTTAAAGGTCTCGTGGCAGCTCCGCAGATGCCCAGTATCGTCAAGGGTGGCCGAGTTTCACCTGCATCCAAGGGGATGGAAGATGTTACCATCGACTGCGATATCGTGCTTGTGGCTGTAGGTCAGGGAATTGAATTTAAGAGACTTGAGGATGCGGGCATACCCATCGTGCGTGGTGTTATCAAGGCTGAAAACTGGACTGCAGTGGATAACGCTCCGGGCGTATTTGCCGGCGGCGACTGTGTGACAGGTCCCAAGACGGCCATCCGTGCCATCGCAGCAGGTAAGGTAGCAGCAGCCAACATCGACAATTACCTGGGCTTTGATCACAAGATTAAGCTTGATGTAGATGTTCCGGCACCCAAGCTGGATAGTAAGCCCCATTGCGGCAGAGTTAACATGAAGGAGCGCGAGCCCATGGTACGCAACAGCGACTTTGAGCTTATGGAAATTGCCATGAGCGACAAGGAAGTTAACCAGGAGGCCAACAGATGCTTGAGATGCGACCACTTCGGTTGTGGAATATTCAGAGGGGGGCGTGACACAGAATGGTAAACGTTAAGATCAACGGAATTGACATTTCCGTAAAAGAAGGTACTACGATTTTAGACGCGGCCGCCGAACTCGGAATTAAGATACCGACACTCTGCTATCTCAAAGACTACAATGAGATAGGAGCCTGCCGCATGTGCGTGGTTGACATAAAAGGATTTGACCATCTTCAGGCTTCATGTAACACACCTTGTGCCGAAGGCATGGAAATTGAAACTGACAACGAGCGTGTTCGTGCATCCAGAAGGACAAACTTAGAGCTTCTTTTGAGCCAGCACAACGTTGAATGTACATCATGCGAGAGAAATAACAACTGCGAACTCCAAAGACTTTCTGCAATCTATACTGTAGGTCCCAAGGAGAATCCGTTCAAGAAGCAGCTTCCGATCAATGAGTGGGATCAGGATTCACCTATCATTCGTGATGAGGATAAGTGTATTCGCTGCTATCGCTGCGTATCTGTATGCGAACAGATACAATCCGTTAATATCTGGGATATGGTAGGAAGCGGAGAGCATACCACCGTAGGGGTATCCGGACACAGGAAGTTCTCCGAATCGGAATGTGTATTCTGTGGTCAGTGTGTTACACATTGCCCGTGCAACGCTCTTCATTCCAGAGATGATACCGATATGGTTATGAATTGGATCGATTCCAAAAAGAGAGAGGGTAAGACCCTTGTGGTACAGACCGCTCCTTCACCGCGTTCAGCATGGGGCGAGGAGTTTGGGCTTGATGCCGGTATCGCCACAGAAAAGCGTATGGCAGCAGCATTACGCAGACTTGGATTTGATTATGTATTCGATACCAACTTTACAGCCGACCTTACAATTATGGAGGAAGGCACCGAGTTCCTCGGTCGTGTCAAGAATATAGAGAAATACAATTGGCCGATGTTTACGTCATGCTGCCCCGGATGGGTAAGATTCCTTAAGAGTCAGTACCCGGATATGGTAGATCAGCTTTCTACAGCCAAGTCACCGCAGGGAATGTTTGGTGCAGTTACCAAGAGCTACTTCGCAGAGAAGATTGGTGTCGCTCCTGAGGATATCATCTGTGTATCTATCATGCCCTGTACAGCCAAAAAGGCAGAGGTCAGGATTCCTAACTTAAACGACGCGAAGGAAGGTGTTTTGGATACCGATGCATCACTCACCACACGTGAGATGTGCAGACTTATCAAACGTGCCAATATCGATGTTGCTTCCCTTCCGGAAGAAGATTTCGACTCACCCCTGGGTTCAGGTACGGGAGCAGCAGTTATCTTTGGCGCTACCGGTGGTGTTATGGAGGCGGCTCTGCGTACATGCTACTATGTACTTACGGGCGAGAATCCAAACGCAGACGAGACCTTCAAGGCAGTACGTGCTACAGGCTCCGATCAACCCTGGGTTGAAGCAGAGTACGATGTTGCAGGCATCAAGGTGCGTGCAGCGGTAGTAAGCGGACTTGCCAACACACGTAAGCTCATTCGCGCTATTCGCAAGGGTGAGGTAACGGGACTTCATTTTGTAGAAGTTATGGCATGCCCCGGCGGCTGCGTAGGCGGCGGCGGACAGCCCATCCATTATAATGAGGAGTGGGCAGAAAAAAGAGCCAAGGTCATTTACGACTACGACAAAGCCAATGTCCTTCGTTTCTCTCACGAGAATCCCGATGTACAGACCATCTACAAGGAGTATTTCGGCGAGCCCTGCGGCGAGAAGTCGCATCATCTGCTCCATACCGATCACTTCGGTTGGGACTGTAATATCGCAAAAGAACTCGACCCTGATGTAAAGGTGGACTAGACATTAATTTGTGCTAACTGCATTTTTAGCAATCAACCATAAAAAATCCCCGAAAGGAATGTCCTTCGGGGATTTTTGCTATATTTGACTATTTAATTTTCCAGGTTTTTACATAGCCAATTTTTTTGTTTTTAAATTTCTTCCTGAGTGTGGATTTTTTCTTTTTTGTAACACTTAGTTTGAAAGAGGCCTTTTTGTGGATATTTTTAAAGGCGGCTTTTCCTATGGTCTTAAGGTTTGCGCATTTTGCGATTATGGTCTTTAGACTCTTGCAGTTAAAAAATGCTTTTTTACCTATTTTTTTGAGGCTCTTGGGAAGGGTGATCTTCTTGAGCTTTTTGCATCCCGAAAAAGCTTCGTCGCCTATCGAAACCAAGCCCTCTCCCATGGTAAAGGAAGTAAGATTTGTAAGATTTTTGAAGGCACCTGCTCCGATATCAGTTACGGTGTCTGATACCACTATGCCGGTTATCCTGGCTTTGTTTGAGAAGGTATCAAATGCCCCGGACGATATGGAGGTGATGGTGTATGTGTTTCCATCACTTAAGGAAACAGTGGCTTTAATGGTCTCAACGCCGGATGCATTGTCGGCGGGCTTAACATAAGCTGCTGTTCTTGAGCCTTCAGTGGCATTTGTTACTATATAGGTGGGACTGTTTGAGGATGTCGT
>CAJOOT010000221.1 GCA_905236215.1 uncultured Eubacterium sp. | reverse complement strand
CTCAGTTGGAGAAATCTCTCACCTCTTAACAAAGCACAGCACGCAGATATGATATATCGTGTATGTGTATTGTTGCGTTCTTGACAAACACGATTAAGATGATAAAATTTCAGAGCGGAGGATTTTTAAATAATGAGCACACCATATAATCATACTAAAATAGAAGAAAAGTGGACTAAAAAGTGGGAAGATAACCCCGTCAATGTTGATGACGGAAAGAAAAAGAAATATTATTGTCTCGATATGTTTCCCTATCCTTCAGGTAACGGTCTTCATGTAGGCCATTGGAGAGGATATGTAATCTCGGATGTTTGGAGTCGATATAAACTCATGCAGGGTCATTATATCATTCATCCAATGGGCTGGGACGCTTTTGGGCTTCCGGCCGAAAATTATGCTATCAAAACGCATACCCATCCGGCTGTATCTACAGCAGACAATATCAAAAATATCAAAAGACAGATCAAGCAGATTGCATCCATTTATGATTGGGACAGAGAGGTCAATACTACCGATCCCGATTTCTATAAATGGACTCAGTGGATTTTTATCCAGATGTTCAAAAAAGGTCTTGCATATGAAAAACAGATGCCTATCAACTGGTGTCCATCCTGCAAGACAGGCCTTGCAAATGAAGAGGTTGTAAACGGAAAATGTGAGCGTTGCGGCGCTGATGTAACCAAAAAAAATCTTCGTCAGTGGATGCTTAAGATTACTGCATATGCTGACAGACTCCTTAACGATCTTGATACTTTGGAGTGGCCGGAAAAGGTCAAAAAAATGCAGACCGACTGGATTGGAAAAAGCTATGGAGCCGAAGTGGACTTTGATGTAGAGGATTCAGATAAGAAGATCAAGGTTTATACTACACGTCCCGATACACTCTACGGAGCAACGTTTATGGTTCTTTCGCCGGAGCATAAGTATGCATCGGAGCTTGCTGATTCGGAACGGAAAGAGGCGGTTGATAAATATATATTTGCCGCATCAATGAAGTCAAATGTCGACAGAATGCAGGACAAAGAAAAGACCGGCGTGTTTACCGGAAGCTATTGTATCAATCCCATGAACGGAAAAAGGATACCCATTTGGCTTTCTGATTATGTATTGGCCGATTACGGTACAGGAGCCATCATGTGCGTTCCGGCTCATGACGAGAGAGACTTTGCTTTCGCAAAAAAATTTGATCTTCCGATCATTCCGGTTATTTCTCCCGACGGAAAAGATCCGGGTGAGATGGAAGAGGCCTATGTGGGCACCGGAACTGTCATTAATTCCGGGGAATGGAATGGAATGGATTCTGCAAAGCTCAAAGAAGAGGCTCCGCTCATCATCGAAAAGCGCGGTATCGGAAAGAAGACCGTAAACTACAAATTAAGAGATTGGGTATTTTCACGCCAGAGATATTGGGGAGAACCAATACCCATTATACACTGTGACAAGTGCGGAGCGGTTCCCGTTCCGGAAGAAGATCTTCCGCTTCTTCTTCCGGAAGTGGATTCTTACGAGCCCACAGGCACCGGAGAGTCACCTCTTGCAGCTATTGATGAGTGGGTAAATTGCAAGTGTCCCAAATGCGGCGCCGCTGCCAAAAGAGAAACGAATACCATGCCTCAATGGGCCGGCTCCAGCTGGTATTTTCTTCGTTATGTAGATCCCAAAAACAAGGATCAGCTCGTGGCTAAAGATAAAGCGGATAAATATCTTCCTGTTGATATGTATATCGGCGGTGTGGAACATGAAGTTCTTCATCTTTTGTATTCGCGTTTTTATACCAAATTCCTGTATGATATAGGAGTTGTCGGATTTGAGGAGCCGTTCCACAAGCTTTTCAACCAGGGTATGATCACAGGTAAGAACGGCATTAAAATGAGCAAATCCAAAGGTAATGTTGTTTCTCCGGATGATCTTGTCAGAGATTACGGCTGTGATTCACTTAGACTTTATGAGCTTTTTGTGGGACCACCCGAGCTTGATGCTGAGTGGGATGACAGAGGTATTGACGGTGTGTACAGGTTCCTTAATCGCTTCTGGAAGCTTGTAAACGAAAATTATGATAAGGGTGGAGAAGAGACACCTGAACTTTTGAAGATTCGTAACGGTCTTGTAAAAACCATTACCGAAAGACTTGAGTCTTTCAGCTTAAATACAGTTATTTCCGGCTTTATGGAGTACAACAATGCTCTTATTGATTATTCCAAGAAAGCTCCGGTTGACAAGAAGACATTGTGTACATTTACAAGACTCCTTGCACCTTTTGCTCCTCATATCGCAGAAGAAGTATATGAGCTTTTGGGGCATGAAAATAAATCGGTATTCAGTTCTTCCTGGCCGGAGTACGAGGAGAAATATCTTGTGGAAAATACCGTAGAGATACCTGTACAAGTCAACGGAAAGACCAGAGTAGTTATAAAGATTGAAAAGGATATCGACAAAGACAGCGCTCTTGCCAAAGGAAAAGAGGCGCTGGGCGATAAGCTTTCCGGTAATATAATAAAAGAGATATTTGTTCCCGGAAGGATTATAAATTTTGTTGTGAAAGGATAACATATAATGGATAAGATACAGATGAAAACGCCGCTTGTGGAGATGGACGGAGATGAGATGACCCGTATTCTCTGGCAGATGATAAAAGATGACCTCATTCTTCCTTTTATCGATCTTAAGAGCGAATATTATGATCTTGGCTTAAAGCACAGAAACGATACCAATGATGCCGTTACTCTGGATGCAGCCAAAGCCACGGAAAAATACGGTGTAGCTGTTAAATGCGCTACTATCACACCCAATGCTGCAAGGGTAAAAGAATACGATCTCAAAGAAATGTGGAAGAGCCCCAACGGCACTATAAGGGCGGCTCTTGACGGTACGGTATTCAGAGCTCCGATAGTGGTAAAGGGGATAGATCCAAATGTTAGAACATGGAAAAAACCCATCACCATCGCCCGTCATGCATATGGAGATGTTTATAAGGCAGTCGAAATAAAGACTGATAGACCCGGAAAGGCAGAGCTGGTATTTACTGCTGATGACGGCACTGTTACAAAAGAAGTTATTCATGAATTTGACGGACCCGGAGTGATTCAGGGGCAGCACAATATCAATGCCTCTATAGAGAGTTTTGCAAGGAGCTGTTTTGAATTCGCTCTTGAAACCAAGCAGGAACTGTGGTTTTCTACAAAAGATACTATTTCCAAAAAGTATGACCACACTTTCAAAGATATCTTTGCGGATATCTACGAAAAGGAATATAAAGCCAAGTTTGAGCAGACCGGAATTACATATTTTTACACTCTTATTGACGATGCGGTAGCCCGTGTTATGAAATCTGAGGGGGGATTTATTTGGGCTATCAAAAACTATGAAGGCGATGTTATGAGTGATATGGTTTCAAGTGCATACGGCTCTCTTGCCATGATGACCAGTGTTCTTGTATCTCCGCGGGGGGTATATGAATATGAAGCTGCCCATGGCACGGTTCAGCGTCATTATTATAAATATCTTGAAGGTGAAAAGACGTCTACGAACCCTGTTGCAACTATATTTGCATGGAGTGGAGCATTGAGAAAAAGAGGCTCACTTGATTCTATTCCTGAACTTGAAGAATTTGCTGATAAACTTGAGAATGCAACCATTAAAGCTATAGAAGACGGCTTTATGACCAAGGATCTTGCTGCTATCAGCGCAGATCCCAACAAGCAGGTACTCAACAGCGAGGATTTTATCAAAAAGATCCGAGAAAATTTGGAGTAAATAATGAACAAAGTCATTTCAAATGCAGTTATTCGAAGGATGCCTAGGTATTACAGATATTTAGGTGATTTGCTGGACCGAGGCATAGAACGCATCTCCTCCAATGAGCTAAGTCATATTATGAATGTTACTGCGTCTCAAATACGACAGGATCTCAATAATTTTGGAGGCTTCGGTCAGCAGGGATATGGTTACAACGTCAAGAAGCTCTATGAAGAGATCGGAAAGATTCTTGGACTTGATGTAACGCATAATCTTATCATTATTGGTGCCGGTAATCTTGGTCAGGCTCTTGCCGGCTATGTTCAGTTTGAAAAAAGAGGCTTTAAGATCATCAGTCTCTTTGATACAAACGAGGATGTCATAAACAAAACTGTGCGCGGAGTAAAAATACGGCCTATAGAAGAGCTTGATGACTATGTCAAGAGCAATAAAGTGGACATAGCTGCATTTACTATGCCCAGAGAAAAAGCACCGGCCATGGCCAAAAAGATTATTTCTCTCGGCATAAAGGCAATATGGAATTTTGCCAACATGGAGCTTTCGGTTCCCGATGATGTTGTGATTGAAAACGTACATTTATCTGACAGCCTTATGCAGTTGTCTTACAACATAGTTAAAGACAAAAACTGATATTTTTAAGGGGAGTGTGTTAAATGGCTGAACTTACTAAAGAAGAGGCTCTGAAGGCTCTTGAAGGAATGAAGATTCCGATATTGCCGATAGATCATAATTGGCATCAGCTTTTTCTTGAAGGCGATAAGACGGAAAGTATGATTGAGCTCGAAAAAAAAATTAATGAGCTCGTAAAACATCAGAGTGCCATCAATTCAGAGCTTAATCAGCTTAGAAAAGAAAAAAAACAGACTATGGCATCTATTGTCACAAACATGCATGAGGCTGAGGAGGAAGAAGAATCAGGCAATATGCACGAAAGGTCTGTTACCATGGACAGCATAAATGAACAGATAGCTTCGATAGAGGATGAACTTTTAGATCTTCCTTATCGCATTGATGAACTCAATAAAGAACTTATGGCTGAGACCATGGTAAGTTGCTTTGAACGAATGCACTCAAATGTGGACAAAATTGCTGAGATCAATGACTGGATCACCGAAATGAAAAACGAACTCAAAAGGCGTATCATTCGTAAACAAAATCTGGAAGTGGTTGATCGTAATATGTTTACCTATCTTGAGTGGATGTTCAAGGATAACGTCTATGGTCTCTTTGATATAAAAAAAGAAGATGATTCTGATGAAGATGGATCATTCCATGAAAAAAATCCAAAAACCAAAAACCAGTAAATGATAAATGAGGCAGCCTTATCAGGTTGCCTTGTTGGTCGTAAAAGGAGCCTGATATGAATATTGTATTGACTTCGGAACAGATGAAAAATGCTGATAACAAAACATCCGAACATTTTAAAGTACCTTCGCTTGTACTTATGGAAAGAGCAGCCCTGAGCACTTTTGATGAGATCATAAATATATTGCCGCATGAAAACACCAAAAAAGTACTGATTGTGTGCGGTGTTGGCAATAACGGAGGAGACGGTCTTGCGTTGTCTCGGATGCTCTATCAGGCAAATATCCCGGTAGAAACAATCCTTGTCGGAGACAGAAATAAGTGTTCCCAAAGCTGCATGGCCCAGCTTGATATTCTTTCAGCTTACGGTATAGACATATATGAGGAACCGTTGAATCCCGTTGAAGGTTACTCTGTTGTAGTGGATGCTTTATTTGGAACAGGTCTGTCACGTGAGATTGGCGGAAAATATGCATCAATGATAGATATTATGAATTCTATTGATGCATATAAGGTGGCCATAGATATTGCATCCGGAATTGATTCTGATACCGGGGCTGTTTTAGGTACAGCCTTTAGGGCTGATCTTACTGTTACTTTTGCATTTGCAAAATACGGACATCTTCTTTATCCGGGAAAATCTATGACAGGAAGACTTGTCGTAGCCCAAATAGGTATAGAAACCCATAGCCTGGAGAACGGTTCTGATTATGGGGTTTATCATACGTTGGATGATCTTTCATACATACCGGAAAGAAAGGCAGACACAAACAAGGGAAGTTATGGAAAAGTCCTAAGCATTACAGGCTCCAAAAACATGGCCGGTGCATCATATTTTTCTTCATATGCCGCATGTGTATCAGGTGCGGGTCTCGTATATTGCATGACTCACGAAGATAACAGGACAATTATACAGAGCCTGTTTCCTGATGCCGTACTTCTTACATATGAGGATTATTCAAAGGCTCAAGAGCTTCTTGCGGATTATATAAAAAAAGCAACCGTGGCTGTGATCGGCTGTGGTCTTGGTACAGGCAATGATGCAAAAGAAATACTTTACAGATTTCTACAGACGGCGGATATTCCCGTTGTTATAGATGCAGATGCATTAAATCTTATAGCACTTGATGATAAACTTAAGGATTTATTGAGTTCTTACAAAGGAGAGGCTGTGCTTACACCTCACATAGGGGAGGCTTCGAGACTTCTTGATACAGGCATTAAAGATATAAAGGCTTCTCCGATAGAATTTGCCCAAAAACTTTCCGGACTTTTTTCCTGTACTGTTGTATTAAAGGATGCTGTAAGTGTTACGATTGAAAAGAGTGGAAGGGTACACATTAATACATCAGGGAATAATGCCATGTCAAAGGGCGGATCCGGCGATGCTTTGGCCGGCCTTATTGCAGGTCTGATTGCACAGGGAAATGATCCTGAAGTTGCAGCCTGGCTCGGTGTTTATATTCACGGACTTGCAGGAGAAGCCGCTTCTACGGTTACGGGAAGATATTCCATGACGGCAGAGGATCTTATTTGCGGAATCAAAACAATTATGAAAGGTCATGACAAAAATGAGCAATTATAAATATACCAGAGCAGCAGCTTTTATAGATCTTGATGCTGCATTATACAATATGAACAGGATGCACGAAGGCCTAAAAAAAGGCACCGGAATGCTTGCTGTAATAAAAGCGGACGGCTATGGCCACGGAGCTGTCCCTCTGGCAAAAAAACTTGAACAACTGGATTATCTTTACGGATTTTCCGTGGCAACACTTGATGAGGCGGTTGAGCTCAGAAAAGCCGGTATAGATAAGCCGATCAATATTCTTGGATATATTCTTCCTGAAGAGATGGAAGATGCCGTAAAATATGATATTTCACCTGTAATATTTACTTATGAAGATGCAAAGGCACTATCCGCTGTGGCG
>CAJOOT010000220.1 GCA_905236215.1 uncultured Eubacterium sp. | reverse complement strand
TCCTCCGGCAACGTATTGATAAGAACCGTATACTCCGAATCCGAAGTACCCACCTCACTCGAAGGAAGAGATGTGGTGCCTTCGAACATAAGACCATCGTCGCTGTCATAAACACTATAAGACCATCCCTGCGTCAGATATTCCAAATAGGCATCCGGATCATTAAAAGAGTCCGACTCTGAAGGGATGGCAATTCTAAATATTATGTAAACAAGCGCAACTGCAATAAGCGCGATAAATAAATACCGCAGAACTTTCATATATTTGTTCCCAACGCATTCCTGATACTTTTGATCATAAGATCGTATGCATCAATAAATTCCGAATGTCGCTCTTTGATGTAGTCAATATCAGACTCATCATTAGCTGCATCTTCAAGTCCTTTGGCCATATCTCCGAGCTTCATGGCTCCTATCATGTACGATGCGCTCTTCATCTTGTGTACAAGAACCTGATATTTCTTCCATTCATTCGCTTCAAAGTAATCGTTTAGCGGTATACCGTTATCTGTTTCGGCATAATCACCCGCTATCTCGGCATAAAAGTCAGGATCATCCGCACAATTGCGAAGGCCTGTCTCTATCTCTATTCCGTCTATTGATGCAACCCTGCCTGCGGCCGTATCTGCAGTCAATTTAGTGGCGTTATTCATATGTGTGTTTCCCCTCCTGATATGTGAATGTCATGAGTTTTTCACAAACATATCTCTCTCGATCATCTCATCAGCATCACATATTCTGAATTTCATTTTCTTGGTTTGTTCTTTTCTCTCCCAGGCCTCAACAATCCGGGATGCAGCCACCACACTGCCATCATCATCTGTTCCCGATAATATGACTGCATACTCCGAGTCTCCGCATTGTGTAATCACATCCGAGATACGCAGAGCATCTTTGATAAAGGCTATTTCCTCATCATGATGTTCGTCATATGCTTCCGACTCAAATGAAAATACCAAAACCGACATGGGCACATTTGATCTTCCGGCACATCTTGCCAAAAATTTCAGAATGCTGGTAAAGTCGTCTCTGCCCACCGCCATGGCTCCCATGTCATTGTTATTATTCCTTTCAAAATCGTCTGAAAGAGTATCTCCGTAGAAAAGATAGGCACTCTTTCCGGCGTTTTTTACAAAGTACATTGCCTCATCAGCCTTCTCGTACAGAGAAGAGAAATCCTCTCCGTCGGATGGTTTCATGGCAGCTCCAATGGATACGGTAACACCATAGTATGCAAGCTCACCCCTGGTCATCTCCACTATCTTTCGAAGGCGTCTGGCTATAAGACGTCTGTCCGTATAGTTTTCACACCATACGGCAAATTCATCTCCACCTATACGGGCAATGACATCTTCTTTTCTGACAAGCCTGTCTAAGATGCCGTAAAACTTGCAGATAACGGTATCTCCTTCTTCGTGTCCGAGCTTGTCATTTACGCTTTTAAAATGATCCAAATCCACCAGAAAAAATATACCGGGACATTCTCCTGATTCCTGTATTGTCTTCTCAAGATAAGCCCTGTTATATGCTCCCGTAAGGGTATCCGTTTCTGCCAGATTTCTCAGGGTCTTTCTTTCGTTTTCGGTTTTTAAGACATTAATAACACGCTGCCTTAAGACATCTATCTCTATTGGTTTTCTGATAAAGTCCGCAGCCCCAAACTCAAGTTCCCTGGCTTCCGCACTTCTGTCGTTTTCCCCGGTCATGATGATAAACGGTATATCAGATGTTTGCTTATCTTCTTTTAATGAAGCCACCAGCGTTCCGCCATCCATACCGGGCATAACAAGATCCGTAATGATGAGCATAGGTTTTTGCGTCCTGGCAATGCGTAACGCCTCTTCTCCGGATCGGGAGAGCGTCACCGGGCACAGATCCGACAATCCTCTGTACATCAGCTTTAAAATTAACGGATCATCATCTACCACCAGCAATCCACTTTGTTCCATCTTTCATCCTTCCCAACTTACAACAGCAATTTTACAACAGCAATTTCCCTAGCCCCCTAATAGAAACAAATTTCAAAGAAAAAAACAATAATGTTTGTCTAAAACGGCTTTTGTTGGTTCTAAATGCTCAAAATCAGATTCTAATCTCTTTGAAAAGCTATAATTGCATTATTTATCTCTTCTGTATATTTTTTTGATGCCTCTCTGATTATGCCATTTCTGTCAAGATATATCGTCGTTCCTTCCATCTTCCTGATATGACGCAATGAAACCGCCTCAAATCGGGATATCCTTACAAACATATCTTCGGGAAGCATTTCCATGATTTTTTTGATGGAGTGATAGGTCTCATATTCGTCGTCTTCGGTATGAATTATAAGTTTGCGCGCTGCCTTTTCAATATACAAAATGGAATCCACATATATTCTGACACTTAGCCTGCCTATGAACATCTCTATGGAAAGATTAGCCCCAAGCTTTCGGTACACCTTATCCAAAGTCCTGAAAAAAGACTCCTTGTCCACAGGCTTTTTGAGATAAGAATCCGCCTCAACTTCAAAAGCTTCGGATGCAAACTCATTACTGCCCGAAACAAATATAATACTGGCTCTTGACGCACGCTCTCGCAGTTCTCTGGCCAAATCCACTCCGTTCATAACATCCATATATATGTCCAGAAAAATAACATCATCATCCATGGTTTGGGAATTAAGATATTCTTCCGATGAAACATATTCTGAAACGCGCATTTCAATGCCCCTTTCAGCTGAATACATATCCAGTAGATGCTTCATTACCTTTCTATCCAGTTTTGAATCGTCTATAAGAGAGATTTTGATCATCCTACACACCTCTTAGTAATGCTCTTCTCCGGTCAATATATTCCTTAAGAAAATCAGTAGTACCTTCCACGCCAAGGCGCGATCTGTCTATGATAAGATCATAAGCATCCACATCGCCCCACTTTCTCCTGCAATGCGAATTATGATAATCTCTTCTTTTCTGATCTGTCTGTTTGATGGTCTGTTCTGCTTCATGCCGCATCAGACCGTCTTCGGACATAACCCTGTATATTCTCTGTTCCAATGGTGCGGTTACAAATATCGTAACAAGCATGGGATACTCAGATAAAACCTCTTCGGAGCATCTTCCCACTATGACAAAGGACTTCCCTTCCTTCGCGAATCTTTTGAGCATATCAAACTGCATTAAGGCAAGAGCATCCTGAGGCGCACTGGAATATCCCTTCACGGTTCGCTCGAAAAAATGCCTTTTGGGTATTTCATCAAATTCGGATAACTCACTTACATCCACATCTTTGTCACGAGCCACTTCCCTCAAGAGATTTTTATCAAAAAATTCGAAACCGTAATGCTCTGCCAGCGCCTGAGCAATCACATGTCCGCCGCTGCCGTATTGACGTCCCACCGAAATAATAATCTGATCATCCACAGCATTATCCTCCTTACAGAATATGCAAATCCTGTCTTTGACATGATGGCTCTACAGATATCTCACACATATAAACGCATATGCGATAACAGTAGCTAAAACAGTAATGGGAACAGTCTGCTTACAGAACCTGCTCCAGCCTATCATATACCCGTTTCTGGCAGCTACGGATATACCTACAACATTAGCGGACGCCCCTATCGGGGTTGCTGATCCGCCTATATCCGTGCCAATGGCCAATGTCCATGCAAGGACAGAAAGATTTACTCCCGAAGATACACTCAACGTCTTGATAACAGGTATCATTGTGGCCGCAAATGGTATATTGTCCACAAATGCACTGGCTACCGCCGAAACCCATAGCACAATCGCTATCATGACATAGATATTACCCTTTGATATCTCGGCTATAAAGCCCGATATATAGTCCAGTACTCCTGCGCCCTCAAGACCACCTACCATGACAAAAAGTCCTATAAAAAACAACAATGTCTTGTAATCGACACCTCTTAGCAGGTCTCCTGTCTTTTTCATTACGACAGAGGCCAATATGGAAAGAACACCTATAAGCACACCTATAAAAGCCACAGTAATGCCTAGTGAAGCATGGAGTATCAGGAGAACAACTGCCAGAGCAAAGACAAAAACACTCATGGCAAAATCTCCGGCATTGGCTATAGCCTCACGTGGAGCAGGAT
Organism: uncultured Eubacterium sp.; assembly: GCA_905236215.1. Taxonomy (GTDB): domain Bacteria; phylum Bacillota; class Clostridia; order Lachnospirales; family Lachnospiraceae; genus RUG14243. The sequence continues at coordinate 1,201 of CAJOOT010000220.1, read as the reverse complement.
ATACTTCATCTTCCTTAGCAGGCTTTTGCTGCAGGGATTTGCGATAAAACACAAAAAAATACAGTAACGTAAACACCAGAATGATAACAGCCACAAGTCCGGTATTTGCGATAAAATCCATAAAACCGTAGCCCAGGGAAGTGCCTATGATGATGTTTGGCGGATCTCCGCACATCGTAGCTGAACCACCAAGATTTGAACAGAATATCTCTGCTATTATGACAGGAACCGGCTCAAACTTAAGAAGTCTTGAAAGCTCAACCGTGACTCCGGCCAAAAAAAGTACCACGGTAATGCTGTCTATAAACATAGACAGTACAAATGATATGATCATAAATGAAACAAGAATGGGGATTGCCCGATAGTGAACCACCTTTGCAATAAGCAGACAAAGCCATCTGAAAAAGCCGGATCTGTTCATCCCCTCTACCATAAGCATCATACCTGCAAGAAAAATAATGGTGGCCCAGTTGATGCCGATACCTGCTTCCATTCCTTTAAACCAGAATTCAGGTCTTGCAAGATCGTTTAGTGCTATCACGTTCCAAATGCCATAAAAATCCCTCATGCAAAATCCGAATACAATAATAAGCATCAATGCCCCTGATGCCAGGGATACCCAATGTCTTTCTATCTTCTCTGTAATGATAAAAAAAAGCGTAACCACAAATATGATAATAGCCAAAGCCGCTGCAAGCATAAGATGTTAAACCCCTTTAACACATTCTCTCGGCTATAATACCATGTTTTTCATATGATTTAAACAAAAAAATACCCCGGTCATCCCGGGGTATAGTTGACATAATCTTGGGCGTTCCTAACAAATATCAGCCCATGCCCTTTTCCTGCTTGTAGGTATCGCCATACTCAGCCTTGCAGTCAGCCTTTGCCTTTTCGATCTCTTCAATGGTAAGAGCCTCAAGAGCCTTGACGGTAGCATCAAGATCAAGCGGCTTAAGGTTTAACATCTGTCTTGCCTCAGCACCTGTTGCGCACTCATCGCCATATGCCTCGATAGCACGGGCTGCACGCTGTACGAGCATAAGGTTGTTTGCAAGAATCTTGTTTCCATCCTTGTCTTTTCCGTATACTACGTTGTCTTCCATACCTACACGTACGTTTCCGCCGTTTGCAAGACAAGCGTACATAACGGGAAGATGTCCTTTTCCAATACCGAATCCTGACCATGTAACTTCCTTCG
>CAJOOT010000219.1 GCA_905236215.1 uncultured Eubacterium sp. | reverse complement strand
GGAGGAAGAGATTCTTGAAGAGGCCAACAGGTTTGATATAGGACCTGCCGGTCTGGGAGGAGATACCAGTGTGTTTGCCGTCAACATTGAGACCTATGCAACACATATTGCGGGAATGCCGGTGGCTGTCAATACATGCTGCCACGTGAACAGACATATCGTAAAAGAAATATAAGGAGCCGGACATGGAATATCATATTGAAGGACCGTTTACAAAAGAAAAATTTAAAGAATTGAGAGCCGGAGATTATGTCTACCTGACAGGTACAGTATATACGGCTCGTGATGCTGCACATAAGCGCATGATAGAGACTCTCAACGAGGAAAAGGAATTGCCTTTTGATATCAGGGATCAGATTATTTATTACATGGGACCTTCTCCTGCCAGAGAAGGACGCGTAATAGGATCCGCAGGGCCAACCACTGCGGGACGTATGGATAAGTATGCTCCCCGACTGCTGGATTTGGGGCAGCTTGGAATGATAGGAAAGGGAAAGCGTACCGATAGCGTAAAAGAAGCCATTGTCAGGAACAATGCGGTCTATTTTGCGGCTGTGGGAGGAGCTGGAGCTCTTCTGTCAAAGAGGATTATCTCGGCAGAAACAATAGCCTACGATGACCTTGGAACCGAGGCCATACGCAGGCTATATGTTGAAGACTTCCCTGTGATAGTGATAATTGACTCACAGGGTAATAATTTCTATGAAGATCATCGGCCGTGCTCGGCGTTATAATCGTTGACGGCTTTTTGAATTCTTTTGTGCGGATCCATGAGCTCGCTCATGGATTCGTCGTGATTTAAGGTATCTATAATATAAGCTATAAACTTGCTCATGTCACAGTTGATGAAGTATTCGCGATCAAGGAGTTCGGGTCTTTGATAAGTCAGGTTTGTTGTGACTACTTTGTAGATAAGCCCGCTGGCATATGCTTCGTCAAACTTTTCCATGCCGTTTGTAAAAAGTCCGAAGGTTGCGATAACAAATATACGACGGGCATGAAGACTTTTGAGCTGTTTGGCCACATCTATCATACTATCTCCGGAGGAAATCATATCATCTATGATCCAAACATCTTTTCCTTCAACATCAGCACCTAAGAATTCATGGGCTACAATCGGGTTCTTTCCGTTTACGATCTTGGTGTAGTCGCGACGCTTGTAGAACATACCCATATTGACACCCAATACGTTTGCAAGGAATACTGCACGGTCTGTAGCACCCTCGTCAGGACTGATGATCATAAGATGCTCCGGATCGATATGAATGTCGTCACAGTTTTTGAGGATTGCTTTTACAAACTGATATGCAGGACGGAATGATTCAAATCCGCAGGTGGGAATGGCGTTTTGAACTCTGGGATCATGTGCATCGAAGGTGAGTATGTTGGTGACACCCATAGCTTCCAGTTCCTGTAGTGCCAAAGCGCAGTCGAGAGACTCTCGTGAAGCTCTCTTGTGCTGGCGACTCTCATAGAGAAACGGCATAATGACGGTGATACGTCTGGCCTTTCCGCCTGCTGCTGCGATGATACGTTTCAGATCCTGGTAATGATCATCCGGAGACATATGGTTTTCATATCCCGAGATAGTATATGTGAGACTGTAGTTTGTGACATCAAGCATGATATACAGATCGTAACCTCTGACGGAAACATTGATCTGTCCTTTTGCTTCTCCTGAACCGAATCTGGGTGTTTCTACCTCAAGAAGGTAGCTGTCTCTTACATAGCCGGGGAGATCCTGTCGGGTATCCCCTTGAGTCTCGTGGCGCCATTTCGAAAGATACCAATCGACCTTCTTACCCATTTCGGTGCAGTTTTTCATGGCAATGATGCCGAGCTTTCCCTCAGGGTCATTCTCGAAGATCTTTGCGTCTTTGATGGTTTGTTCCATTGTGATTTAGCCTCCTGTTTGACTTTTGTTATAATAAAGTAATTTAATTGCCCAAATTTCCTATGCGTGACATGCGTTTAAGGACACGCACATCTTCGCCGAACAGATGTAATATATCATAAGAACTTATTATACGCGAAAATACTCTTTCCGTATAACGTGCAGATATATCTTCCAGAGAAAGATTCGTGGAGAAAACCGTAGATCGTCTTTTTAGGAATCTTTCATTGATGCACAGAAAAAGCTGGGAAACGGTGAAATTGTTTGTAAGCTCCGTCCCCAGGTCGTCTACTATAAGCAGGTCACAATCAAAAACCTGCCTGTATGATTCGGATACATCGGTGTTCTTGTCGAAGACTTTCGATGAAAAGAGATCGAAAAGCCCCGTAGAAGAGTAATACATCACCGAATGGCCTTTGTCAAGCAGTTCTTTTGCAATACAATGTGTAAGCATGGTTTTTCCGGTGCCCACGGTTCCCCATAGCAATATATTTCTGCCGCGGACACCGGCGATAAAGTCGTCAGCAAAACCCTTACACGTGTTCAGTGCGGTTTCTGCCTGATCGTAGGATGACAACCGGGTCAGTGTGTTTAAATTTTCACGGCTGTAGTAGCCCAGTGAAAACTTCTCGAAGGAATCATCTCCCAAAATTGCTGAGAGATTCGACCCGTCATACATCATGTCGATTGCAAGCTGGCTGAAGCAGTGACATTTTTCGGTGCCTATAAAGCCTGTGTCCTTGCAATCCGGGCAAACATAATGAGGATCAAGATAATCCGGATCAAAGCCGGCGGACGTAATTATAGCCTCTCTCTTAGAGTGGAGAGCGGCTATCTGATTTTTGAAATCATTATCCGAGAATGATACGTCGGCTGAGAGACTCTTTCTGGCGTGTTCCACGCTTAAGTGAGATACCGCTGAATCTATTTCGGAAAGCTCCGGAGCTTTTTCATATACTTCTTTAGTGCGTTTGGAAAGACGGTGTCGCTCGATGCTTTGTCTTTCATCATATATCTGAAGAATCCGGTTGTATTGTTCGTTAGTTAAGGCCAATGTGTTACTCCTAAGTGTCAGTGTAAGGCAAGCTTTCTTTCAAGTTCTTCAAAATCATATCCGCCGCCCATTGCAAAGTCTCTGAATCCTTTTTTGATGGATGTTACTCCGGTTGGTGGGTTTCGGCGTTCGGATGTCTTTGATGCAAAGGCATATTTTTTTTCTTCGGTCTCTTTGTGAGCCTTATCTGATGCCGATATGGCATCAAAACTGAAAACATTTTGTTTTTTCCAGTTTTCGAGGATACGGTTTGCATATTCAAAATTTGAGCGTCCGGTCTTGGACAGAGCTCTCTTACATGCTTCAGCAATAAGGCTGCTGTCAAACCCCCAGTCTATCGACCACTTTGAAGCATATTCCTTTTCGAGTGTGCCCAGCGCACGACCCGTGATGCCAAAAGAGTCAGTAACGGTAGCTATTACCTCGGAGGATAGCTCCGGAACATCCGAAATGCCTTTTTGGTAGGAACGGGCATCTGCCTGTGTAGTGATACCCAGTCTGTACCAGTCTGCTGCAATCTCGTTCATCTTTCTGAGTGTAGAATACTTGCCGGAAAGGTTTGTTTCAACAAGATACATGATAAGATCGTCGCTCATGGAAAGCTCCGAATGCCAATATATCAGGTATCTCATGTCTGAAGGATTCAGAGGTCTGCCGAGATATTTTTCTATAATAAAGAGCAGCTGCGAAAAACGAGAGTCTTCCCTAAGGGCAGCTAATTCATCTGCTCCCACGTCTCTGATTGAAGGAACGCAGCGCTCTTTGGAAGTGTACTCCTTTGCGGAAGGCGGTACTGTATCTGTGGTACGGTCAATTTCAGCCTCCGGGTAGGAGATGACAGGCTTGTTTTCGGCAGGTATTTCCGGACTGGTGCTGATACAGACTCCGGTAAGTACCCCTTCGTGGTCAAAGGACAGGCTGAGGAGACCGTTTTGCTCCCAGTACTCTAGTCCTCTTCTTACGTCTCTTTCAGTGAAGTCAAATATATCCGAGAGTGATGAGATAGAGAATTCACATTTCTTTGAGCTCATACATCTCAGAAGATAAAGATATATTTTTACATATTCTCCCGGTGCTTTGGGCATGTAATTTTCGATAAATATATTGGATACCCATGTGGCGTTGGCCCGGGTATCATCGTAAAGACGGATCTTCCCTCTCATTAATTGCTTTTCCTTCCCCCTGGAATTATCATTTCCAGCCGATTTCGAATTGGATTATAGCATGTTGAAATCATATTTAAAATGGCAAAAAAAACGAAAAAGGGGAGACGAAAATACGTTCTCTCAGGTGACCCGATTGTGGATAATTTAAAACATTACGATTCACTTTTTAGAGTGTTTGCGTAAATATAAGGAGTTCGGAAATTGTGCGTAAATTGTTATGTAAATATAATTAAATGGGAAAAAGATGTGGATATCTTTTTCCCATTATTTTTTTTATGTGGATAACTTATTTTTTTAGGAGGTTTTCCCCGACTTCATAAATATTTCCGGCACCCATAGTTATCAACAAATCATTTTTGTGACATTTTTCCAATAGAAAATTCTCGATTGCCTCGAAGGAACCCAGATAGTGAACCTCGGTTCCGATTTTTTCTATTTCGGTCTTAAGATCGAACGAGCTTATTCCTGTTGTGTTCGTTTCTCTGGCGGCATAGATATCTGCCAGTACCACGCAGTCAGCTGAGCTTAAAGCTTCGGCAAACTCGGGAAGGAGAGCCTGGGTACGGGTATAGGTGTGAGGCTGGAATGTCACATAGAGCTTTTCGTGAGGATAACGCTTTGCCGCTGTGAGGGTAGCCTTTATCTCAGTGGGATGATGAGCATAGTCATCTATTATGTTAAAACCGTGAGTATTGCCTTTGTATTCAAATCTTCTGTCAGTACCGAAAAATGATTCCAGTCCTGATGAGATATGCTCAATTGATACATCAAGGTCACGGGCAAGAGCTATGGCTGCAAGTGCATTCATTATATTGTGCTCGCCGGGTACATGAAGTGATATCCGGCCCAGAAGAGTGCCTTTATTACAGACATCAAATGAAGAGCAGGCTTTTTCATCATAGGAAATATTTTTTGGATAGTAGTCGCTGTTGCTATCTTTTCCGAAGGTTATCACATGAGCTTTAACGTTTGATGTTATGTCAACCAAGTTTTCGATATCTCCGTTTATTATAAGTGCTCCGTTTTCACCTGTCTGGGATGCAAATTCGGCAAATGAATGACGGATGTCATCGATATCTTTAAAAAAATCAAGATGATCGGCTTCTATATTAAGGATGATGCTGTATAGCGGAAAGAAATGCAGGAAGCTGTTAGTGTATTCGCAGGCTTCCGCAAGGAAGGTATTATGGCTTCCGAGACGTATGTTGCCTCCGATGGACTTTAAGATGCCGCCTACATTGACGGTGGGATCAAGCCCTGCATGAGTCAGTATGTGCGAGAGCATGGAAGTGGTGGTGGTCTTTCCGTGAGTACCGGCTACCGCAATAGAACAGGGATATCCGTCCATAACCTGTCCCAAAAACTCTGCTCTGGACAAAACAGGTACGCCTGTGGCTCTTGCTGCGACAAGCTCCGGATTGTCATCGGAAATGGCTGCCGTATATACAAAGAGGCCGGTTCCTTCCTTAATATTATCTGCACTCTGGGGATAGTAAACGGTAATGCCATTATCCTCAAGCTTTTTGGTAAGGTCGCTTCTGGCGCGGTCAGAGCCTGAAACAGTAAAGCCTCTGTGCAAAAGCAGCTCGGCCAGAGCGCTCATGCTGATGCCTCCTATACCTATAAAATGTACATGTATGGGTGTGTCAAAATCAATCTTATACATAGTAATCTCCTTTATCTGCACTATGCGCGATTTTCATTATACTCAAACTGTGCAGGGTGTCAAACCGCAACTTCAAAAAAGTGTTGGAGAGAAAACGATTAGATGGTATAATAATAATTGCTACAGTACCACACGACATACGGCAGCCTGAGTGCAGGAAGGGGAACGTTATGAATATTACCGATGTACGTATGAGAAAGGTAGACAGAGACGGCAAGATGCGAGCAGCTGCATCGATTACCATAGACGATGAGTTTGTGGTACATGACATAAAAGTCATAGAAGGAGATAAAGGTCTCTTTATTGCCATGCCCAGTCGACAAACGCCTGACGGAGAGTATAAGGATATTGCCCATCCTATCAATTCGGATACGCGTGCAAAAATTCAGGAACTGATACTTGAAAAGTATCGGGCTATATGCGAGGAAGAGCAGGAGCAGTAGCAGTAGCTCTAAGGTCTTTCCATACTAAAAACTTAATACCGACACATATACCCGGACGGAATTCCGTCCGGGGTTTTTGGCGAGGGAGGAACAATAAATGGAATTAAAAACAGTCATTCTGGCAGCGGGTATGGGCACACGCATGAAATCCGAGTTGCCCAAGGTGCTGCATGAAATAGATAAAAAACCACTTGCGCAGTATGTAAGAGAAGCGGCACTTGGAGCGGGTGCCGGCAGTGTGTGCTATGTGGTGGGTTACAAAAGAGATATGGTTAAGGAGCGCCTGAAGGATGAAGGAGTATCATTCGCGGTTCAGGATAAACAGCTCGGTACGGCTCATGCCGTAAAGTGCGCAAGGGATTATATTGGCAACACGGGGGATGTTATGATTCTTTGCGGAGATACACCACTTGTCAGCGCCCATACGCTAAAAAAAGCAGTTGAGCATCACAGAGCGCAGGGAAATTCAGTGACTGTACTTTCGGCTGTATTGGAGGATCCGTCGGGATACGGAAGGATTATCCGCGACGAAAACGGATCATTTTTAAAGAGCGTTGAACATAAGGATGCATCAGAAGAGGAACTTAAGGTTCGGGAGGTAAACGCCGGAATTTATGTATTTGATGCAGCTTCCTTGATTGAAGCGTTGGATCTTATCAAAAACGATAACGCACAGGGGGAGTATTATCTTCCGGATGCATTGGGGATAATCCTCTCAAAAGGAAAGAAGGCGGATGCGTTCGTTATCGAAGACACAGATGAGATTTTGGGCGTAAACGACAGGGAGCAGCTTAAGGTTGCAGCTGATATTATAGCCAAGAGGAAAGCGCAGAATGTTTAAGCTTTTCAGGAAAAAAGAGGATTCCATAACAGAAGCGGCGGGAGGAGATATGTATCTTATAGCAGGTCTTGGAAATCCCGGGAAAAAATACGAGCATACAAGGCACAACGCCGGTTATGATGCGTTGGATGTCATAATCGAAGACAACAAAATTCCTCAGAGCGGGAAAAAGTTTAATGCATTGTATGGCAAGGGAATGATAGGCTCAAACCGGGTGTTGGCGCTTAAGCCTCTTACCTATATGAACAACAGTGGGGAGAGCATAAGCGAAGCTGCCGGGTATTTTAAGATAGACTCAAATGATCATATTATTGTGATCGTAGATGATATCAATCTTGAACCGGGAATGATACGTATCCGCACAAAAGGAAGCGCAGGGGGACACAACGGTTTAAAGAGTATTATCAACCATCTTCACGGAGAGGACTTTATCCGTATCCGTATAGGGGTAGGTCAAAAGCCTGAAGGCGCAGACCAGGTAAAATACGTGCTCGGGCACCTTTCCTCCCCGGAGAGGAAAAAGATTGAAGAGGCATTTGAACACGTGTCGGAGGCTGTGAGCCTTATTGTAGAAGGCCGCGTGGAAGAAGCTATGAACAGGTTTAACAGGAAAGCGTCGAATTAGAAAGAAAGCATGAAAAGATTTTTAGATGCCCTGGATAGTATTGAGGCTGTCAGGCAGATTAAAAAGACACTTAAAAAACCGGGGGTAGTCAATGTCCCCGGTTGTAATGATGCCTTGAAAATGGCGTTATGTCAACTATTTTCCCAAAATGACAAATCACTGATATATATTACCTCGCTTGAGAATAAAGCAAGACAGGCTCTGGCGGAGTACCGTTTTTATGATGAGTCAGCAGTCTATTATCCGGCCAGGGATTTCCTTTTTGATTCTGCTGATCTTAGGACGGATGAACTCGGGAGAGAGCGCGCATATGTTTATCGCCTGATAGGAGAAGATGAGAGCTCTGCCGTGTTTACGGTGCCTGATGCTCTTATGGACGGACTTGCCCAAAAAGAAGAGATTGAAGCGGGAGTATTGCGGCTTTCCGTGGGAGATACCATAGATCCTTCGGTGCTTTCCGACAGACTTCAGAGCATGGGGTATACAAGAGCCTACCAGGTGGAGGCGCCCGGTACCTTTGCCATTAGGGGCGGCATTGCAGATATCTGGCCGCTTACAAGAGATCTTGCGTGCCGTATAGAGTTTTTTGATGATGAGATAGAGTCTATAAGGACCATAGATCCCGAATCACAAAGATCCATCAAAAACATAGAACATATGAAGGCGTATCCCTTTGAAAAAAAGGATAAGACAGGGAAAAGTCCGTTTTTGTCATACTTTGATCCGTTATCTTCCGTGATAGTCATTGATGATGCGGAGAGGTGCTTCAGACGTATCTCGGAGGTGGAAGAGGAAATCACCAACAGTCGCAAAAACAGAGAGTTGCATCACAAGGAAGCGGATAATTCCGTGTTCTTTTCCCAAGAAGAGATAAGGGAGATACTTTCAAAGTTTCCGGCGGTGATATTTTCACCTGATGATACGCCGCTTTCAACATTTTCGAATGTTCCGGCTTTTTCTGTAAAGGCGGAAGAAACACCACATTACCGCAACAATTTCTCGCTTTTGATATCAGATCTAAAAAAAGCAAAGATTCGAAAGGACAGAGTGCTTTTCGTAAGTTCATCCGGTTCAAGGGCACAGAGATTCGCGGCTGAACTTATGCAGGAAGGTTTAAACAGCTTCTATACCGCGGATAAGGATCATGAAATAAAGCCGGGAGAAGTAATGCTTACCTTCGGAAGACTTGGCAGAGGTTTTTCCAGCGCGGAAGCCGGATTTATGCTCATTACCGATGGTGATGTATATGAAAAAAAACAAAGACGCCGGAAAAAGAGCGGCTATGACGGAGAAAAGATATCTTCGTTCTCCGATCTGCATGTGGGAGATTACGTTGTTCATGAGAATCATGGACTTGGCATATATAAAGGAATAGACAAGGTTAAGGTAGAAGGGGTTCTGAAGGATTTTTTGAAGATTGAGTACGACAAGGGGGATACCCTCTATGTACTTGTCACCCAGCTTGACGTTATTCAGAAATATTCCGGTTCGGAGGGTGCAAAACCAAGGCTTTCCAAGCTTGGAAGTACGGCGTGGAAAAAAACCAAGGCCAAAGTCAGATCTTCCGTAGATGAGATAGCTACAGACCTTGTGGAACTCTATGCCGACAGACAGGGCAGCAGCGGCTATATCTACGGCAAAGATACCGTATGGCAGAAAGAATTTGAAGAGACGTTTCCCTATGAGGAGACCGATGATCAGCTTCGCGCAATAGAGGCAGTGAAGAATGACATGGAGTCGGGCAAGATCATGGACAGATTGATCTGCGGAGATGTGGGCTTCGGGAAAACCGAGGTGGCAATACGGGCTGCGTTCAAGGCTGTTCAGGAGGGTAAGCAGGTGGCGTATCTGGTGCCTACCACGATATTGGCTCAGCAGCATTTTAATACATTTTCCGAGAGGATGAAGAATTATCCTGTCAGAGTGGATCTTATGTGCCGTTTCCGCTCGCGATCCGAACAAAAACACACTGCTTTTGATATAGGTAAAGGCTCAGTTGATATAGTGATAGGTACTCACAGGCTGCTTTCAAAAGATGTCACATTTAAGAATCTCGGACTTCTTATCATTGATGAGGAACAGCGTTTCGGCGTATCTCACAAAGAAAAGATAAAGCAGATGAAGAAGGATGTGGATGTGCTTTCTCTTACGGCTACCCCCATCCCAAGGACTCTTCACATGAGTCTTATAGGAATAAGAGATATGAGCCTCCTCAGGGAGCCTCCTCAGGACAGACAGAGCGTACAGACCTTTGTTATGGAATATGAGCCCGAGGTGGTGAGGGAAGCTTTGTCCCGTGAGCTAAAACGTCAGGGACAGGTTTTTTACGTCTATAACCGCATCGAAACGATCGCCGAAAAGGCGGCGATGATACAGCGCCTTGTTCCTGAGGCCAGAGTGGCATACGCACATGGCAGGATGAACGAGAAAGAACTTGAGGATATCATGTTTGAGTTCATCAACGGAAAGGTTGACGTCCTGGTGTCTACTACAATAATTGAGACGGGCCTTGACATATCAAATGTCAATACCATGGTTATAGAAGATGCGGACAGAATGGGATTATCCCAGCTCTATCAGTTAAGAGGACGTGTCGGTCGAAGTGACAGACTGGCGTATGCATTCCTTATGTATCGTAAGGATAAGGTACTTAAGGAGGTGGCAGAGAAGAGACTTTCGGCCATAAGAGAGTTTTCGACGCTTGGCAGCGGTATCCGTATAGCAATGCGTGACCTTGAGATAAGGGGAGCGGGAAACCTGCTTGGAAAAAGACAAAGCGGCAACATGGAGGCTGTGGGTTACGATCTTTACTGCAAGATGCTCAACGAGGC
>CAJOOT010000218.1 GCA_905236215.1 uncultured Eubacterium sp. | reverse complement strand
GGGTTTCGTCTATATCATACCTCTTTTCTATAGCCCCCGGATAGTTTTCCTTCAGCAATCTGATAAGATAGACGGAAAGCTCTCCCGTATCCGCTATCTCATCTCTTATTGCACCGGTAAGTGAGAGATTAACCCCCGTCATCTCATCTTCAAATTTGGGCCAAAGGATACCCGGTGTATCAAGAAGCAATATCTGTTTTCCTATACTAATCCATTGATTGCCTCTGGTAACCCCCGGCCTGTTGGCAGTCTTGGCGCTGGCCTTCCCGGCAAAGGTATTGATAAATGTTGATTTTCCGGAATTTGGGATTCCTGCCACCATCACCCTTAAGGGTCTGTTTTTTATACCTCTCTTAAGGTCTTTTTGTCTCTTTTGTTCTGCGCGTTCATCCATTTTTGTGCGAATCCTGGAGATATCTTTTTTGTTTCTGACATCAGCCGTTACCGCAGTAAAGCCCTCATTTTCAAAATATTCTCTCCAAACCGCCGTAAGTGCAGGATCGGCAAGGTCTTGCTTATTTAAAACGACTACGCGCTCCTTATTGCGGGTAAGTTCTGCGATATCAGGGTTTCTGCTGGACAGCGGCACTCTGGCATCAACAATCTCCACCACCATGTCAATAAGCTTAAGATCCTCTTCAATTTGTCTGCGGGCCTTTGTCATATGCCCCGGATACCATTGTATATTCATATAAATTCCCGGTTATTCCTTTAATCTATCGTCCCCAGATGGTCTATGGGAGAAATGACCATATAAGCCACTCCAACCATGTCTTCACGCGACACAGTACCTATGGCAAAATGTCTGCTGTCTTCACTGGCGTTGGGATTATCACCCATAACAAAATACTCATCTTCGCCAAGAGTAATCTCATCCGCGGCAAGCCCGGGCACTGTAATCTCTTCTCCGGAGCCCGGAAGGTCTGTCACCTCATCATTAACGTAGAGATATCCATCGGTAATTCGAACTGTATCTCCGGGCACTCCGACCACACGTCTGATATAATAATTGGATCTGGCATTTGACTTGGGAAGAAATACCACAACGTCCATCCTCTTTGGAGAAGATACCATAAGCACAAAGCGGTTTACAAGCACCTGATCCTGAGCCTCAAGAGTTCCCTGCATGGCATTTCCTATCATCATGGTTCTGAATCCGAAAGAAAATACAACAAAATACGAAATAGCAACTACGGCTGCTATCTGAGCAGCCCAGACAAGTATCTTGCGCAGCTTGGTTCCATCTATTCTCTTTTTTTTCTGTCTGAAGGTAAGCCCCTTTTGTCCTCTTGTAAATCTCATGTCAGTCCGTCCTCAAAAAAACCGCCGGACTGATAATCAGCCGGCGGTCGCGATTTGTCGTTATCTAACGAGCTCTTTAACTTTAGCTCTCTTTCCGACACGATCTCTCAAATAGAAAAGCTTAGCTCTTCTGACTTTACCTCTGCGTACTACTTCAATCTTTTCTACATTCGGAGAATGAAGCGGCCAGGTCTTTTCAACGCCTACTCCGTTTGAGTTCTTGCGTACTGTAAATGTAGCGCGGTTTGAGCTGCCCTGAACCTTAAGTACTACTCCTTCGAAAACCTGGATTCTCTCGCGGTTTCCTTCCTTGATCTTTCCGTGTACGCGGATAGTATCGCCTACGTTAAACTCTCCGACGCCTTCTTTCTTAAGTTCTGCGTCTTCAATTTCTTTGATGATGTCGTTCATTTATAAAACCTCCTATATGACAACGAAACCTAAGTCTCGTCTATCCTCGACGTTCATGAATTGTGTGTTCCGTGCCTCATCAATCGCGCGGCAAAACAGCGGACCGTCAACTTCACATACTTGAGCATATTATCATAAATAGGATTCGATTGCAAGCATCATTTATCCCGCGTAGATCTTTTGTACATTTCCGCAAAGTACAACTCTCTGCGCTTTCTCCAATAACGGTCTCCGGTATCTTTTATTACGCTGTCGCTCTTTAAGGAGTCGCGCCTGTACCAATTGACCGTACGCTTGTCTTCATACGAAACATTTTCTTTTGAATCCTTGTTGTGACTGCCCATTGGATCACCATCCTTTAAAAAGGCACGTTAAGGCTCTAGAAATCCATCTTATCCTCGAACCACTTCTCCAGGCCTTCGATCGGTACGCGCTCCTGCTCCATAGAATCCCTGTATCTGACAGTTACACACTTATCTTCTTCGGAATCAAAATCATAGGTAACGCAAAACGGGCATCCTATCTCATCAAGCCTGCGATAACGCTTGCCGATATTGCCTCTGTCATCATACTCACAATTATACTTCTTTGAAAGTTTTATGTAAAGCTCCGTTGCCGGTTCAGCCAACTTCTTTGAAAGCGGAAGTATGCCAATCTTAACCGGTGCAAGCGCAGGATGAAAACGAAGTACTGTACGCTCAGATCCGTCAGGAAGTGTCTCCTCATCATATGCAGAGATTAAGAATGCAAGAACCACTCTGTCTGCGCCAAGAGACGGCTCAATAACATAGGGAATATATTTTTCATTGGTCTCATCGTCGAAATACTTCATATCCTGTCCGGAAACGTTCTCATGCTGAGTAAGATCGTAATCCGTACGGTCTGCGATGCCCCAAAGCTCACCCCATCCGAAGGGGAACAGGAACTCAAGATCCGTGGTGGCCTTCGAATAGTGTGAAAGCTCTGCCTGTTCATGATCTCTGATGCGAAGTTCTTCTTCCTTGATACCGAGGCTGTAGAGGAAATTAATGCAGAACTTTTTCCAATAATCAAACCACTCAAGGTCAGTATCAGGCTTACAGAAAAACTCCAGCTCCATCTGCTCGAACTCTCGTGTACGGAAGGTGAAGTTTCCCGGTGTAATCTCGTTTCTGAAGGACTTTCCTATCTGGGCAATACCAAAGGGAACCTTCTTACGACTGGTGCGTTGTACATTCTTAAAATTGACAAATATTCCCTGGGCAGTCTCTGGTCGAAGATAAACCGTGTTTTTGGCATCCTCGGTAACTCCCTGGAATGTTTTGAACATCAGGTTGAACTCTCTGATATCAGTAAAATCATGACCGCCGCACGACGGGCAGGCAATATTTTTTTCTTTGATGTAATCTGCCATTTCGGTCTTGGACCAGGCATCAACAGAGCCTTCAATCTCAATACCGTTTTCGGAATTATAGTCTTCTATCACCTTGTCAGCACGGAATCTCTCATGACACTCCTTGCAATCCATCAACGGATCCGAAAAGTTTCCGAGATGTCCCGAAGCCACCCAGGTCTGCGGATTCATAAGAATAGCGCAGTCGATACCTACGTTATAGGGATTCTCCTGTACAAACTTCTTCCACCACGCCTTTTTGACATTGTTTTTTAGTTCAACGCCGAGATTTCCGTAGTCCCAGGTATTGGCCAGACCGCCGTAAATTTCCGATCCCGGATACACGAAACCTCTTGCCTTGGCAAGGTTGACTATTTTTTCCATTGTCTTTTCCATTTTATAAGCTCTCCTTGTGAGTTATTGTTCGTAAATTATATAAACGGGTTCACCGTTAGATCCGCTCACCCTTACGGTATCTGATGAAGTGACTTTAACCGTTCCCGCACTAACATAGAGAATGTTTCCGGGAACGGTAAACACCATATCTTCCGATACAACCAATACATTTAATTCCAGCGCATCCCTGATCTTGGAAGACTCAACATCTCCGGGAAACTTCTCCTCTATTTTCTCAACAACGGTTGATGCGCCGGATGACTCTTCCGCCGAATCGTCAGACAAAACATCATCCACCTCATCTTCTCCGAAAAGCTCTTCATCGGTTGCCTCAGAGCTCTCATCAGTACTGCTTTGAGCATCTGCCGACGCTTCGGCAAGTTTGTTAAGGTACTCAAGGTATTCTTTATATGCCAAAGATGCCGCATCGGAGGACTC
>CAJOOT010000217.1 GCA_905236215.1 uncultured Eubacterium sp. | reverse complement strand
GGTGCTTCACAGCAATTTTCGGCAGTACCGATGAACCTTATGAAGAATAAGGTGGCTGATTACATTATCACGGGACAGTGGGCAAAAAAAGCATATCAGGAAGCTAAGCGTTACGGAGATGCCCGTGCCATCGCATCATCCGAAGATAAGACATTCAGTTATATACCCGATTGCTCGGATCTTCCTGTTTCCGAAGATGCTGATTATGTATATATTTGCGAAAATAATACTATCTACGGAACAAAGTTCCATACACTTCCCAATACCAAGGGCAAGGATCTGGTATCAGATGTATCATCCTGCTTCCTTTCGGAGCCGATTGATGTAACCAAGTACGCTGTAGTATACGGCGGCGTTCAGAAGAATGTAGGTCCTGCAGGTCTTGTTATCGATATCATTCGTGAAGATCTGATTACCGATGATGTACTTCCCGGAACACCGACTATGCTTAAGTGGAAGACTCAGGCAGACAAAGATTCTCTCTACAATACTCCGAACTGCTGGGCAATCTACATCTGCGGTCTTGTATTCAAGTGGCTTCTTAAAAACGGAGGCCTTGAGGGAGCCAAAGCCCGTAACGAGGAAAAGGCCAAGGTGCTTTACGATTATCTCGACAACTCAAAGCTTTTCAAGGGTACTGTTGAAAAGGGATCACGCTCTCTTATGAACGTACCGTTTGTAACAGGTGATGATGAACTCAACGCCAAGTTTGTAGCTGAGGCGAAGGCTGCAGGATTTGAAAACCTTAAGGGTCATCGTACCGTTGGCGGTATGCGAGCTTCTATCTACAACGCAATGCCCAAAGAAGGCGTTGAAAAACTTGTTGAATTCATGTCGGATTTTGAAAAGAAAAACAGCTAAATATATATTTTTATTTAATAATCCCGGAGGAAATTAAAATGTTTAAGTACACATGCTTAAATCCCATTGCACAGGTTGGACTTGACGAATTTGGTGATAACTATAAGGTTTGCGAAGATCTTGATGTGGCAGATGCAGTGCTTGTAAGAAGCACAGTCATGCATGAGATGGAACTTGGCGATATCAAAGCTATAGCCCGTGCCGGAGCCGGTGTGAACAACATCCCGCTTGACAAGTGTGCTGAAAAGGGTATCGTGGTATTCAATACTCCAGGTGCCAATGCCAACGGTGTAAAAGAGCTTGTTATAGCCGGTATGCTTCTTGCGGCCAGAGATATCGTGGGCGGTATCGAGTGGGTTAAAAGCGAAGCATCCAACGAAGAAGTTAAAAAGCTTACCGAAAAGAAAAAGAAAGCCTTTGCCGGTGGAGAGATAGCGGGCAAAAAGCTTGGAGTTATCGGTTTGGGCGCAATTGGTGTCAGAGTTGCCAATGCTGCTGTTAAACTCCATATGGATGTTTACGGATATGATCCTTATGTTTCCGTAAATGCTGCATGGAACCTTTCCAGAAGCGTTAAGCATATCAACGATATTAATGACATTTTCAAAGAGTGTGATTATATCACCATTCATGTACCTGCAATGGATTCCACCAAGGGGATGATCAGCCGTGAGGCTATCGGCATGATGAAGAAGAATGCTGTTGTCCTTAACATGGCTCGTGATGTGCTTGTAGATGAAGAGGCTATAGTAGAGGCTCTTGCCGAAGGCAAAATAGCCCGTTATGTTTCCGATTTTCCAAATACCACAACTGCGGGAAAGGAAGGCGTTATACTTACTCCGCACCTTGGGGCATCCACTTCCGAAGCTGAAGACAATTGCGCGGTTATGGCTGTCAATGAGCTTAAAGATTACCTTGAAAACGGTAACATCAAAAATTCTGTCAACTACCCGAATTGTGAAATGGGTGTTTGCGAAACCGAA
The DNA here is from genome assembly GCA_905236215.1 of uncultured Eubacterium sp. GTDB lineage: Bacteria > Bacillota > Clostridia > Lachnospirales > Lachnospiraceae > RUG14243. Next base: position 2,813 of record CAJOOT010000217.1, on the reverse strand, counting down.
GGCAGAGTGTGCATCCTTCATAAAAACGTCAAGGGAACCATTGGAAAATATACCGCCATTTTGGGTGACAAGGGTATAAATATCGAGAACATGGCCAACAAAGGAAAGGGCGATTATGCATACTCAATAGTGGATACAGATGCGCCTGTCACAAAGGAGGCTGCAGCAGCTATAGAAGGACTTGATGACGTTATCCGTGTCAATGTTGTTAAATAAGGACTGATATTATGGCTATTATTAAACCTTTTAAAGCATACAGACCCACACCGGAAAAGGTCGCCAAAGTGGCGGCCCTTCCGTATGATGTGTACAATACCGAAGAAGCTCGAGCGATTGTAGAAAAAGAGCCGCTTTCTTTTCTTCGTATAGACCGCTCGGAGACGGCTTTTGAACCGGGACATGATCCGTATGCTCCGGAGGTGTATGAAAAGGCGTCCGAACTCCTTCATCAGGCAATGAGTGATGGAACCTATATTCAGGAAGAGAAGCGCTGTTTTTACATATATGAGCTCACAATGGACGGAAGGTCCCAGGCAGGTATTGTTGCGGTTGCATCGATTGATGACTATATTAATGGAGTTATCAAAAAACATGAAAATACCCGTGCTGAAAAGGAGGCTGACAGGATAAATCATATTAAAGCCTGTGGTGCTCAGACGGGACCGATCTTTCTTGCATATAGAGGAGACAAACAGATTGACGCTATTACACGTAGAGTTATGTCAACTGAGCCGGTATATGATTTCACTGCTGATGATGATGTAAGGCACAGAGTGTGGGTTATTGACGCCAAAGAAGACATCGAGGATATCGGCTTTGCTTTCAGAAATATCGGAGAAATCTATATTGCTGACGGTCATCACAGAGCGGCTTCTGCCGTAAAGACCGGTATTGCACTAAGAGAAGAAAAAGGAAACTTTGATGGTACCGAAGAATTTAACTTTTTTATGAGTGTACTTTTCCCGGATCATCAGCTTAAGATTCTAGATTACAACAGAGTGGTCAAGGATCTGAATGGGCTCTCTGAAGAAGAATTTCTTTCAAAAGTTTCTGATATATTTGATGTAGAAGAGATAAGTGCCGATCAGGCGTCGCCTTCTCAAAAAGAGAGTTTTGGCATGTTTCTGGACGGCAAGTGGTACAGGCTTAGGGTGAGAAATCAGGATATATCCTTTGATCCCGTGAAAGGTCTTGATGTATCTTACCTTCAGGATCTTCTTCTTTCGCCGGTTTTGGGTATCAGTGATCCCAAGACAGATCCCAGAATAGATTTTGTGGGCGGTATCCGTGGTATGAAAGAACTTGAAAAGAGATGCTCTGAGGATTGTGCAGTTGCTTTTTCCATGTATCCCACATCTATAAGAGAGCTTTTTGATGTGGCAGATGCAGGGCTTCTTATGCCTCCTAAGTCCACATGGTTTGAACCAAAGTTGAGAAGCGGTATCTTTATTCACGAGGTTTAATTGATGGGGGATAAATCAGTATTACAGGAGTACTTTGATCAGGCCCTTCCCAATCTGATAAGCTTTGGCATAAGAGTTGCACTTGCGCTCATTATCTTTTTGATCGGAATAAAGGTGATTGGCTTTATTCGCAAGCGTGTTCGTATTTACATGAGCCGGGCTAATTTTGAAAATCATATCGTACATTTTACCGATTTGATGATCAAGGTGGCTTTGTATACGGTTTTGATACTTTTAATCCTCTCGGATTTTGGAATAACTGCGTCAGCCGTTGCAGCTTTGTTTGCGTCTTCCGGACTGACTGTAGGTTTGGGCTTTCAGGGGGCATTGCAGAATCTGGCCGGCGGTTTTATAATCCTTGTCAACAAACCTTTTGTACCCGGTGATTATATCAAAGAAGACAGCCACGGCAACGAAGGCGTGGTCTCCGGTATTACTATGCTCTATACCACGCTTAATACGGTTGACGGCAGAAAAGTGGTGTTGCCAAACGGACCGCTTGCCAACACATCCCTTGTAAACTACACCAGAGAGGAAAAACGATGTGTAAACGTCAGCTTCGGTATAGAATACAGCAGTGATCTGAAAAAGGCCAAGTCCATTATGGAGGAGGAGGCCAGAAAGAGCGAATATATACTTTCGGATGAACCGGTTAAAGTGTTTGTATCGGAGCTTGAAGACAGTTCGGTAAGTATGGGGCTTCATTTTTACATTAAAGGTGTAGATTACTGGCCGGCCAAGTGGGATATTCTTGAAAGAGTAAAGCTTGCCTTTGATGAAAATGGAATTGTAATCGCATTTCCACAGCTTAAGGTTTCGCATTGAAACAAAGCTTGATATGGCTCGCCGATATGTTATTATAAGATACATGGAAGCAGTATATACATCTCAAAATGGGAGAAACAATGTTATCTATTGACGCTATTATCTATTTGTTTTTATTTCTTACATCATTTGCGGGATTTTTGTATGGAGTTATCAACTTTCTTAAAAAAGGAAAAGCTCTTTATTTGCAGATGATAACTCTGGGAGTGGGCTGCGCTATGTTAAAAGCCCTGTTTGAAATGCTTCAGGTCATTACCCAGGGAGAGCTTACGGATCAGTTCCATGTTGGCCTGTTAGGGGCTTTGGGTACAATACTTTTTTTCTTAACTGCCAATTTTGGACAGATAGATTCACTTGCCGATGATGGAAGTGAGACGTTCAAAAAGTACAGGTTTATTGCTCTTTTGGCTCCTTTGGCTATGCTCATATTATTTGTTGTGGAACTGTTTTCCGGAGTATCTGTAGTCCTTAAAATTTTTACTTTAGTATATATATTCCTGACCCAGTTTGCAGCTTATTTTCATC
>CAJOOT010000216.1 GCA_905236215.1 uncultured Eubacterium sp. | reverse complement strand
TGTGTAATCGATGCGATTGGATTATAATAAATACATCGCAAAAAATTAAAGGGGAAATCCTGATGTTTTTATCTTCGAAACAATCGCAAAGAACGGGATTGATGATTTTAGATCTGATTGCAGTCGTTATTTCTTTCTTTGCAGCAGTATATACCAGATTTTATAATGAGTCGGACTGGAAGGGAATAAACAGTTGGAACGACGGACTGTACTACCTTTTATTGGAACTCGTTATAGCAATAAATTTAGTAGTTTTTTTGCTGAATGATTCAAGGCACAGACCCATAGATCTCCAAAATCCTTTGGAAAAGTTGATAAATGTTATAAAAAACAATCTGCTTCAGGCTGCTTTTTTAGTCATGCTTCTTTATCTCATAAAACAGGGATTTTGGGCATCAAGGGCAGTAGTACTGGCGTTGTTTGTGTATAATGTTATTCTTGATTTTATTTTTAGATTTTTCTACGGCAGGTATATCTACAGGGAAAACAGAAAGAATATAAAGACGCGAAGATTTATTCTTCTGACATCGGCAGATAAAGGAAGAGCGGAATTAAGAAAATTCAGAGCCGGTATGGGAAGAAACGCTATACTGTCAGGACTGATTTTTGCCGGGGACGGTGAAAATATCGAGGAGATTGAAGGTGTAAAGGTTATCGGGAATCTCGGGAAACTGAAGGAGATAGCTGATAGCAAACAGTATGATGAAATAGCTTGTTTTGCGGATAATAATGAAAATTTGGAAAGCGTTCTTAAATATTTTGATGATGAGAGGATACCGCTTAGTATAATACCTGAATTTGCAGGGACTGCTCTCAGTTCAGACTTTTTTGAGAACGTAGGATATTTTGATACATTAAGGCTGTCATTTATGTCTGAAAAGAGCAAAGTACTTGGAGTAAACTTTGCTGTGGCAAATATATGGGATGCCGTATTGTTTATCCAACGCAATATAAAGAAACTCAAAGGTAAATATATCTGCTTTTCAAACGTTCATACGACAGTTATGGCTTATGAAGATGCAGAATACAGAAGAGTTCAGAATGAAGCGGAAATTGTATTTCCGGACGGAGCTCCGATATCAAAACTGCAGAAACGACGGGGTTATAAAAGAGCCGGAAGAGTTGCAGGACCTGATTTTATGCAGAAAATGTTTTTGAGTTCTGTAGAAAACGGGTTATCCATGTATTTTTATGGATCGAGCCCTGAAACTATTGAAGCTTTAAAGAAAAATATAGAAAAAAAATATCCGGGACTTGATGTAAGAGGATATGAGTCTCCGCCTTTCAGACGGCTGACTGAAGAAGAGGATAACGCAGTAATTAAAAGAATTAATGAATCGGGAGCAGATCTTGTCTGGGTTGGATTAGGTGCGCCTAAACAGGAAAAATGGATGAATGAGCACAAGGGAAGAATAAATGCTCTTATGCTTGGCGTAGGTGCCGGTTTTGACTTTCATGCCGGAACTGTAAAAAGGGCTCCTGAATGGATGCAGCATGTAGGTCTTGAATGGCTTTACAGACTGTTTCAGGATCCGAAGAGACTTATAAAGCGTTATTTTGTTACAAATTTGAAATTTATGTATTACTTAACTATGAAAAAGTGATTTTTGGAGGTTATAGATGGCATTTAGGAACCGCTCTGTCAGGAGAGGCGTAATGTTTGTGATGGATTGCATTTCTTTGCTTATATCCTTCGTAATAGCATGGCATATCCGTTTCGGAAATATGGAGGAATTGTTTGGTCTGGAAAGATACAGACATTCATATTCCATGATCTTATCAGTAATGATAATTTTATATGCGTTCGTGTTCGTGTTCAGTGATGGTCACCATCCGGTAATTATGCAGCAGGGGCGGTTTTCGAAGTTTTTGTATGTTGTGGAAAATCAGGTGCTTCTTTTTGTTTTGCTGATATTGTTTATGTATCTTACATATCTGAGTACGGAGGCATCACGTTACATTGTCGGTTGGATGTTTCTTTTAAATATTTTTCTTGATTATATTTTGAGAACAATCTACAGCTGGTGGCTGATAGAAGTTAAAGGAACAGGCTACAATGCAACAAATATCATGCTTATAACTCTTTCTGACATGGCAGAGGAAATTGTAGATAATTTTAAGCATTCTCCGGAGCTTTTGAGTAATATTTCCTGTATAACTATTTTAGATAAAGATATGGTAGGAGAGGAAATCGCAGGTGTTCCGGTCGTAGGAAATGCATCAAACTATGTCAATACGCACAGGGAAAATGTATATGATGAAGTATTGATCAAAATACCTTATGAATACCCTGTTGAACTTAGGAAAATGATCAATAAGATCGAAGACATGGGTGTTGTTACAAATCTTAGCATTGATATATTTAACAGAAAAGCATCGGTAAAGCATATTCGTAAATTAGGCAAATACCATGTGATTTCTTTTGTGGAAAATGAGCCGGATTCAGCATCACTGCTGCTGAAAAGGTTAATGGATCTTGCAGGTGCTGTAGTGGGCCTTGTTTTCTGCGGACTGGCTGTTTTGATAGTTGGGCCTATTATAAAGATAACATCACCGGGTCCTTTGTTTTTTGCACAGACCCGTATCGGAATAAACGGAAGACGTTTTAAAATGTATAAATTCAGATCTATGTACGCAGATGCTGAAAAGAGAAAAAAAGAACTCATGGCAAAAAATGAGATGGACGGTCTGATGTTTAAGATGGAGAATGACCCAAGAATAACGCCTATAGGTAAATTTATCAGAAAGACATCAATAGATGAGCTTCCTCAGTTCTTTAATGTTCTGATGGGTGATATGTCACTGGTAGGTACAAGACCTCCCACGGAGGATGAATATCTGCAGTATAAAAACTATCACATGAGAAGGCTTTCAATAAAACCGGGAATAACCGGTAAATGGCAGGTATCGGGACGTTCGGATATAAAGAATTTTGAAGAAGTGGTAAGACTTGATCTTGAATATATTGATAACTGGTCAATTCTTTTGGATATAAGGATACTTTTCCAGACTGTCTGGATGGTTGCTTTCGGAAGAGGCGCAAAATAATATAAATTAAAAACCCGCAGATTAGGCGGGTTTTTTTGATGAGTAATATTCTTTGATGATATAGTCATTGTTGGTAATAATGGTTTTTGAATCTGAATAGTTCAGAGTATTTCTAAAGAAAAGGTCAAGTTGTGTTTTGTATTCATCATCGTTCGGAAGAAGAAGTAAGA
>CAJOOT010000215.1 GCA_905236215.1 uncultured Eubacterium sp. | reverse complement strand
TCAATATGTTTACCCCACCTCATACCTCTCTTTAACAAATTCTACAAATCTTGAGGCCAAAACACCCAGAGATCTTTCTTTATCCCAGGAAAGCAGGTAGCTTACATCTACGGTCGGGATGAGGTCTTTGATGACAACATCAGTGTCTGCAGATACATTTTTTGCCACGGATGCGGGAAAGATGGCGATACCTATGCCTCTGGCGACCAGCTGTATAGCATTGGATGAATGTGCGATCTCTGCTATGAACCGGGGCGGTTCACCATCAGACGAAAACCAGTCATGAATTTCGGAGCTTCGAGAATGTCGTGACGGGATGATAAGTTCAGCGCCTGCCAGAGCCTCTATACGCAATCCTTTTGATTTTCCTTTAGAGAGCTTATGTTCTTTTGGAATGATCGCTACCCAGTTTTCTTCAAACACCTTAAAGCCGTCGAGAATCTCCGAGTTGAAGGGAGACATGGTGATGGCTATATCCAAAAGACCTTCGCGGAGACGATCTGTCAGATCATCTCCGTTTCCGCTCCATAGGTTATAGGTGACATTGGGGTATTCTTTTTTGAATTCCGCCATCCACTCGGCAGCAAGAGAAGGTCCGTTTGAATCCACAAGACCGAAGTGGAGCGTTCCGCTTATGCCGCTCTTCATAGCGCTTATCTCAGACTTTGTCATATCAGTCAGTTCCGTAATCTGCATTGCACGTCGCTTTAAAGCCATGCCTTCCGGTGTCAGGGAGAGCTTTCTTTTTCCTCTTATCACAAGAGTACATCCCAACTCATCTTCAAGATCCATCAATGCCCTGCTTAATGGGGGCTGAGAAATGTTGAGCTTTTTTGAGGCTCTTGTAATGTTCAGTTCATCCGCTACCGTAAGAAAGTAGTTAAGCTGTCTTAAATCCATTATTGTTCTCCTGTTTTCTTATCATACCTATAAGGTATCATTACATGCATATTATAAGTATTTTATTTATTTGTGACAAGGTGGTAATCTATTATTGTCGACAGGGTAAACAATATTTGATATCAAATTCCGGTGCACGGCTCGATCAACCGTCGCCCGGAAACACCCTAACCGGTGTTCGGAGAAAATCCGTGCCGGCACTTTATCCCAAAGAAAAATAAACATAGTATGCAGGAGGTGACGTACAGCAAGATACGCCCTTTTTATGAGAGAGAATTTGGATGAGGAAGGATGATGAATAATGGATGAGATTATGAGTAACGTGAATGACACTGTCTTTGGTGTATGGTTTCTGGCAGGCGCAGCTCTGGTCTTTTGGATGCAGGCCGGATTTGCGATGGTAGAGTGCGGATTTTCAAGAGCCAAGAATGCCGGAAACATCATAATGAAGAATCTGATGGATTTCTGCATAGGAACCGTCACATTCATACTGATTGGCTTCGGGTTGTTTTTGGGAGAGAATATTCTCTTCGGATTTATAGGAAATCCCAACTTTGATATTTTTACAGATTATCAGGATTTTGACTGGTCCGGTTTTGTGTTCAACCTTGTGTTCTGTGCTACCACGGCTACCATAGTTTCGGGTGCCATGGCGGAAAGAACCAGATTCCTGTCCTACTGTATATATTCAGCCGTAATATCTGGAATCATTTATCCGATCGAAGCGCACTGGACGTGGGGCGGAGGATGGCTGGCCCAGATGGGATTCCACGATTTTGCGGGAAGTATCTGCATTCACATGGTGGGCGGCATTAGTGCTCTTATCGGGGCGGCAATGCTTGGATCCAGGATTGGAAAATTTGTAAAAGACAAGGCGGGTAAGGTAATAAAAGTTAACGCTTTTCCGGGACATAACATCCCAATGGGAGCATTAGGCGTATTCATTCTGTGGTTGGGCTGGTACGGTTTTAATGGTGCGGCGGCTACCAGCTTAGAGCAGCTTGGAAGTATTTTTGTTACCACTACCGTAGCACCGGCGATAGCTACAGTAGTCTGCATGGTATTTACATGGGTTAAGTACGGAAAACCCGATGTTTCAATGTGTCTTAATGCATCGCTGGCCGGTCTTGTGGCTATCACAGCGCCCTGCGATACGGTAGATGTTCTCGGAGCGTCCATCATCGGTGCCGTGGCGGGAATTCTTGTGGTATTTGGTGTATGGCTTCTTG
>CAJOOT010000214.1 GCA_905236215.1 uncultured Eubacterium sp. | reverse complement strand
TTTTTAGCAGGTGAGGGGAATCGAACTGTAAGGATTCAGGATAGTAAAGCTGGATTGGGCGAACGCGCGGGGAGATTTGAGCGAGCCGAAGGCGAAGGTCAAATCCGCGCAAGTCGTGTCGAGACACTTGGCAAGACCAAGTCGAAGACGCAGGTCGAGCCTAGTGTGAATCGACTGGTTCGAAAGGGAGTCGAACCCGAAAGGGTACCTTTTTTAGCAGGTGAGGGGAATCGAACTGTAAGGATTCAGGATAGTAAAGCTGGATTGGGCGAACGCGCGGGGAGATTTGAGCAAGCCGAAGGCGAAGGTCAAATCCGCGCAAGTCGGTATTTTATGAAAGTACAGAAAAATTCACGGCTCTTTAGGTGGTGAGTAGTTCTAAAGGAGGTGTGGAGTTTAACTCTGATCCGGCGCGCAATGCTCGCGGGTGAGTCTTGTCAACTAATCACGGATTACAGTTCCCACATGGTTCATATCCCATGTCAAGGAGCTCTTTTCGGGAGCCGGTGAATTCTTTTTTGTTCGAATCAGATATTTGCTTCACACTGGAGCAGTTTGGATAGTGAAATTTCCGTGTATTGGTATTAAGTATATAAGTGTCAGCGGTGTCGCTGTCGACAGGTGATAAGTCCTTTGATTCATTTGATTTTGCGGATTTCCCGGAGGAAGAGCTGCTTTCCAAAGACGAGTTATCCGTTCCGGTAAATTCCGGTCCCGTGCTGTACCCGGTGGCGTAGTCAATATCGACATTGGGTTGCACATTGTAGCAGAATACGCAAAAAGATATGGATGCACCATTGTCCTCTACCGACATAGCCTCCAGGAGCACTCCCGTGCAAAGCAGATTATCACCTTCAAACACGGGGGTGGAGCGGTAGAGCACGTGATCGTGATTCTTTTTTACGTGTTCAGCCACCATGTTTTCATAGGGTAACATGGCTTTAACATTCATATATCTGGTGCCGGTTATCAGGTTCTTCTCATTGGCGTTTTCTCCTGCCAGTTCATAAGCAATGAGGTGGCAGCGGTTATACAGGTAAGGAGAATCACTCATGGTCTGGTCAGGATCATATTTGGCCTGATGCCAGCCCGTTGGCTTAACCATTCCTATCTCACCACGCTTTTCGGTGGGCATTATGTCAATGCATATATTGGCAAATGCCACTCCGCATCTCCCGAGTTCATCAAGGTCGGAATATGTTTCAAATGCTTCTGCTGAAAGCTCATCCTTATCAAAAAAGGGCACATTTCCGTTTATTTCTACACAGGGTGAGCCGCTGTAGGAAGGGATTTCGGCAATGCCGGCATATTTACTGCAGGATGACGCATCTCCGGTACCTGAGGATCCGCTTTTGGCTAAATCGCTTCCGGTATCAGAAGACTCACCGGAGGAAGTTGTTTTTTCAACATCAGCGATCTCATTGGGAACACTTTTTCCACAGCCTGCCAGAATGCATAGGGACAGGCAAATGTATATAAGAGATATTAAATATTTTTTCAATGCTCTCATTTATCTGCTATCAACCTTTCTTGTGACTTTATTCAGTATATCACAGAAATATAAGCCCAACACTTAGAATGTCGTGGCGCGGACTTATGTCAACCAACAAAAAATGACTTGTGGTCATTGACAATCTCAAATTTTTAAAATATAATGTCGAATGGGTGTGCAGACCTGCACACCTGTTTTAGTAAGTATAATTGCAATCACTTAAGGAGGTTCTTATAATGGCATCAGCTATTAAAAATCTCTCGCACAAGGCGGAGAGAGCGGCTGTAGGCGCTATCATCGACCAATATCTGAAACATGTAAAAGCCAAGGAAGACAGATCGGAGTCATATATCAAGATTCTTGAGCTGACTCAGAAATTCATTGGCAATGAAAAAAATAAAGAAACATTCAAAAAGGTCTGCGAGGTTGCCAAGGATCCCAACAACAGATGGGTGAAGTTTATCAACAGGGTAGTAGACGAAACAGACCCCAGACTTCTGAAGCAGTTTGTTCTGAATCTCGGATATGAAGCATTCCTTCGCGGCACAAAGCTGATCCGCGAAAATCGTGAAAAGTACAATTGCAATATTCCGTGGCTTATTCTTTTTGATCCCACTGATGCCTGCAATATGCATTGCAAAGGATGCTGGTCCGGAACATATGGCCACAAAAACAATCTTTCCTTTGAGGATATGGACAAGATCATTACCCAGGGAAAGGAGCTGGGCGTGTATCTTTATATGCTTACCGGCGGAGAGCCGCTGGTTCGCAAGAAGGATATCCTTCGTCTCGCAGAAAAGCATAACGATGTAGAATTTGCCATCTTTGATAATTCCACGCTTATTGATGATGACTTCTGCAAAGAACTTTTGAGAGTCGGAAATATTACATTCCTGCTTTCTATAGAGGGAACACCGGAGACCAATGATGCCCGCCGCGGTGAGGGTCACTATGAAGCGGCCATGAGAGCCATGGATCTATTCAAAAAGTACGGTATCATCTTCGGTACTTCGGTATGCTATACCAGAGAGAATATTGAAGCCGTTACCAGCGAAGACTTCATGCGCATGCTTTCTGAAAAGGGGGCACGTTACGGTTTCTATTTCCACTATATGCCTGTTGGAAACAACGCCGTTCCCGAGCTCATGCCCACTATAGAGCAGAGAACCAGGATGATAGAGCAGATTCGCTACATCCGCTCAAGCGAATGTGATGTTGAGTTCTATCCCATGGACTTCCAGAACGATGGAGAATACGTGGGCGGCTGCATTGCCGGAGGCAGAAATTACTTCCATATCAATGCGTCCGGAGATGCCGAGCCGTGCGTATTTATACACTTTTCCGATAGAAACATCCACGATCACTCAATCCTTGAGATGCTTCAGGGACCGTTGTTTAAGGCATATCACGAAGGTCAGCCCTTCAACAGAAATCACCTTCGTCCCTGTCCCATGCTTGAGAACCCCGAGCTTCTCAGAAAGATGGTTGAAAAAACGGGAGCTCACGGCACCAATGCCGAGTCCGAGGAGAGCGTAGAACATCTTTGCGCCAAGTGTGATAAATACTCAGAAGAATGGGGAGCGCAGGCGGACAAGATCTGGGCTGAGCAAACTCACAGACCTGCTTCCTACGAGAATTACACAGAAGAAAAACGTATGCATCCGGAGCTTTCGGGCTTTGAGCATGCAGATGGCACAAACGATATCAAATCTGCAGAGACGGATGAAGAGGATGTAGAAGAGAAAAAGGCAGTTTAAGGGATAAAATATGAATCTGAAGATTACGGATTCAAAAAAAGACAAGACATACTGGAAAAGACTGACCGTCTCGCTATGCATAGCGGCCATAGTATTTACGGCCGTATGGCATATCGGGACGGTTCTTGGTATCGTTTCGTCTTTCATAGGATTTTTTTCGACAGTCATCATAGGCGCAGTTGTTGCCTATGTTATGGATCCTTTTGTGTCTTTCATAGAGCGCAGATTTTTTAAGAATCTGAAAGGGAAGGCTATAGGGAGAAACCTGTCGGTGCTGATTGCAGTCAGTGCGGTAATTGTGCTTTTCGTACTTCTTATGATGGCGCTCATACCGCAGGTAATAGGCAGCGTAATGTCTTTTGTCAGCAATATTGATAATTATGAAGCTGACCTTGCAAAGATGCTTGAGGATCTTTCGGCATCGGGAGTATCAATTGACACGACGGCCATCATGACCGGGGTGAAAAACGCCTTAAGTTCAATAACGGAATATTTTGGAGAAAACACGGGCAGCATAATCCATTCTTCGGTCAACATCGGGGCATCAGTTATAAATTTTGTGGTAGCTCTGTTTGTTGCTATATACATACTTGTAGAAAAAAATATGCTGAAGAAAGGCGCAGCAGATTTTTTTGCCCTTGTTTTCAGGAAGAAAAATTACGAGAACTTCATTGATTTTTGGTCTCGTTGTAACAGGATTCTCATTCGCTATATCGTGTTTGATATTCTGGATGGAATATTCGTAGGAGTTACCAACGCTATTTTCATGATTATATGCGGATATCCGTATGTGGTGCTGATCTCCGTGCTGGTGGGAGTTACCAATCTGGCGCCTACATTTGGTCCCATAGTAGGAGGTATATTGGGTACGCTGTTTTTATTTATTGTAAATCCGTGGTACGCATTGGGATTTGCATTATTTACACTGGCATTACAGACATTTGACGGCTATATCTTTAAGCCCAAAGTTTTCGGCAATACATTTGGCGTATCATCACTTATGATACTTGTGGCTATTGTGGTTTTTGGCAAGATGTTCGGCGTGGTTGGAATACTGCTTGCCATTCCGTTAGCTGCCATTCTTGATTTTGTATATAGGGATTTTGTCATTCCCAGGCTAAAGGAGCGGCGTGAACGCAGGGATAATGCCGCAGAAGAACAGACTACAGATTCTTCCGCAGACCTTTAGGATAGTGATTTTTCATTATTCCGCCGGTGCATTTTCCCCATCCCAAGGATATTCCACGATAATGAACTATATACCAGCCTTTATCTCCTTCAAATGGGAATGATTCGCCACGCAGATATGCTTTTGCAGTCTCTTCCGGGACTTCGGCAGTTCCCCGGATGTCGGGAGCATTATTATCTATAGTTGACATAATATCGGACACAGCTCCACTGATACCACATATTGACAGGGTGTATGGTCTTGTTGCCATTGCCATAGCATGAGCCGGTTCAATCCGGTTCTTTTTGTATGTTCCTATGTGAAGACCCGGACGAAGGACAGTTACAGAGCTTAAGTCAGGAGCATCCTCAGGAAGAAGATAGAGATTGTCTTTATGACGGATCATGCGAGACTTGGTATTGGTCGTGATCCTGGTATCGGAATCATTTGCCAGGCCTCCATCTCGCTTGAACACTGCAAGGAAATGTCCTTCACCCTTTAATTTGTGCGGGAAAAGCCGTATGGCGTTTTCTATATTTTGGGGTGCGTCGGGATATGCGTATAGAATGCCGCCTGACATACCTTCTGTTTTTT
>CAJOOT010000213.1 GCA_905236215.1 uncultured Eubacterium sp. | reverse complement strand
CCACCAACGCACAGGACGGCGTGTCCGCAGTGCAGACGGCAGAAGGCGCCCTTGGCGAAGTGCAGGATATGCTGCAGCGTATGAACGAGCTGGCAGTACAGTCTGCTAACGGCACGAATTCTGTATCTGATCGTGACGCAATTCAGGCTGAGATCGATAAGCTTTCAACCGAGATTGACCGTGTTTCTGAAACTACAAAGTTTAACGAAACATACTTGTTAAAGGGTGATCGCAACACCACCAGAGAGGTTTCCTACAGCTTTAACAACAACAAGGATACAGTGGCAGCGACCGCAAATATGTACTCTGATCAGGCTACCGGAATGAACGCAGGCAACACCAAGGGTACAGGAATTGTTTTTGACTCGACTGCTAAACAGGATGATCAGAACGCTATTGCAAAAGCTCTTCGTGATCAGGGAATCAGCGTCACATACAGCAGTCAGTATATATCATCCACCGATGGTAATAAAGCAAATTCCCAGATTAAAAATGGCTATACTATGACACTGAATGGCGACGCTGCAGACAAGTACAAGGTTGTTACTCTCGATTCCTACAACGCTGATCAAAGGAAAGTTGGAGAAACCGATACCGCAAAAGATAGTACGCGCGATGCTAATACGGCTCAGTTTGAGATTCAAGACAAGAACGGCAACCGAATTGCAACAGTTACTGTAGGCGGTGCAAATATGTCTGACGCTACAGAGACCGAAAAGAACAAGACCTCTACATCCATTCTCACAGCGGAAAGTGTGACAGCAGCTACAAGAGACGATGAGATTTGGCAGTACTTTGACAAAGATGGCAACAAGCTATCAGCAAATTCTCTTGCAGACTACTATTCTGTTACTGCAGGAACCACAAATGAGGTTAATGGACGAGGCGTTCAAACAAGCTCGTTGGATGTTGATTGGAGTTTGGCTAAAGATAAGACCTCTGATGCAAAGCTTTCCTTTGATGGCACTGACTGGACCGACTCCGATGGCAGCATTGCCGATCCCGCCACTTATGGAATAAGTGTATCCGGTGCCGCAGAGGGAGATGTGATTAATTTCAATGCAGGTCAAAAGGCTTCCGCAACCATTTCAAACGACCATGCTGCTGAATATGATCTTTCTGACATTGGTGACTATGAAGGCGAAGATGTGTCTTTGATCTACAAATCTAAAGTCACAGCGTCTGGTACAAGTGGTACTTACAGCACTGGAAATGCCGCCTCATCCCAAGATGTTACTTTGACTTATACAGCTGCGACAGGATCCGCTACTTCCATTACCGATCTTAATGTATCTACAATGGGTGAAGGAGTCAAGACAGCATCCCTTACTGCAGATACAACCATTACTTTTACTGCTGCAACATTTAGTTCTTCAAATACATCAGTAGCTTTTAATGCATCAGCTATAACGATGGATACAGCTATGGCACTTGCAAGTGCAAAGTCAGTTGAATATGATGGCTCCAATTGGGTGGATAGCGAAGGCCACATCTATGACTTAGATAGTGCGATTACTGCTGAAACAGGCTACCCAAAGAAGGGAGATAAGATTACCGCTACAAACTCTAATGCGGCAGGATTCTATGTTAACGGAGAGAAAACATCTCTGGAGTCGATGAAGAACGACTATGGCGTTACAGGATTTGATAGTCAAACAAATACTGCGGGTTCCATCGCTGTAACCGCGAGCTATTGGAAAGAAAGCGCTTCAAATACAACTGTCGCCGGGATGAATGCGATAAATGACGCATCTAATTCAATCGGTGTTTATGGCGTCAAACTTGCAGGTGGAGTTCCTGCAGGTAGCGAGACAGTCAAACTTGATGCAGCCGGCTGGTATAAAGACGGTGACACAAGCGGCAACAAAATCGATTTATCCAATGGTGGAGCCGGAGTAGACACTTACAAGGTTCAGCAGGTTTCCGGGTTTAGCCCCGCTGGTGGCGATCAGATAGACATAAAAGGCTCAATCAAAGCATCCGCAACCTATGACAAGGCTGTCGATGCAGATATCAAGGCAAGAGCCGATAGCCCTCGTGTCTATGATGCTGTTGGCAATGAAACCTCGTTGGACATTGCAGCTGTATCTGCAAAACGTGATATCACCGGAGACCTTAAGTTGAAACTTCATGTCGGAGCGGATGCCACAAGCAACAATCAGATACAGGTTAACATCCAAAATATGTCCGCAAAGGCGTTAGGCGTTAATGGAATCAAGGTTGATGGAGAAGACGGCACGAACGCTACGGACGCAATTGAGACCATCAAGGTTGCATTGCAGAAGGTTTCCGACCAAAGAGCAAGTCTGGGTGCCGCTCAGAACCGCTTAGAACACACAATCAACAACTTGGACAACGTTGTCGAGAATACAACAGCAGCAGAGTCCAGAATCCGCGATACAGATATTGCAGACGAAATGGTTACCTACAGCAAGAACAACATCCTTGCTCAGGCAGGACAGTCCATGTTGGCGCAGGCTAACCAGAGCACGCAGGGAGCGCTTTCACTCCTCGGCTAATAGCTACAACAGACAATCATTATCACATAAGGTTTCAAGGCTTAAAGGGCTGGGCGTTGAGCCCAGCCCAAAGCCATTTTATGGAGCGAGGCTTTAAATGTCAGAAAAGAAGAAAGACTTAACGATTTCTCTATTATCATCAGGACGAATTGATACCATTGAACGGTGTCTTTCTTCTCTTGTGCCCTTTAAAGAACAACTGGATACGGAAATCATCATTGTCGATACTGATCCGGAGCACCGCGAGGATGTTCAAGCGATTCTGGGAAAATATACTGACCAAATCATCCCCTTTACATGGTGCGATGATTTTTCTGCTGCGCGGAATGTCGGGGTAGATGCAGCGCAGGGGGAATGGTTTTTGTTTATAGACGATGATGAATGGTATGAGGAGCCGCAGCCCTTGATTGATTTTCTGAAATCTGAAGAAGCGAGAAATTATTCGAGGGTCAGTCATCGGATTTTAAATTATTTAGGTGAATCAAAACAAAAAAAACAATATGCGTGGGTGGAGCGATTGTTCCGCCTTGAAGGCGGGGTGCGTTTTCACGCAAAGGTTCATGAATTTCCCAGTCCGCAGATAGGCGAGGTTCTTGTTAATGATGCCGTATCTGCGCATGACGGATATGCTTATAAAAGCGAGGAAGAAAAACTGAGCCATGCGCATCGGAATATTGTCCTGATTGAGAAAATGATGGAACAGGAGCCGCAGGAGGTAAAGTGGGTGTACCAGCTTCTTGTGGAATATATGGCGGTAGGAGACGAGGACAGGGTTATATCGTTGGCGCATAAAGGGTACCGGATGATGGAGGATAAAGTCGGGTACATGGCCGCCTGTGTCAGGGGATATTTCGTGGCGGCATTGCTCATTCTCGATGCCAGAGAGGGACGGTGGAAAGCCTGTACTGAAACTTACAAAAAATACGCAAGTAAAAAGCGTGAATACGGAGATGTTTCACGGGCCTTTATGGAGGTCATTGCAACACAGGCATACTATCACACCGGAAAGACGAAAAACTCAGGGAAGCACGGCGCGGCCTATATGAAGCTCTATCGCATGTGCAAAGGCAAGCCAATCCGATTGACGGAAGATTATTTGGATTTCCTGATTGAGACTTTTGACGAGCGTGTATGGGGGTTGGTCGCAACGCTGATGATTCTGGATGACCTGTCGGTCGGCTCGTGGAGTGCTTTCGATGAGTATTTTGATCAGATGAAATGGGACGGATCTGCGGAATATCCTGTAGCGGAGGCTGCGGCAGATTTTTTGAGATTGCTCATCGACTGGGATGATGTGCCAAAATTAGCGCATATGGCAGGGACATTCTGGAATGCGGGCGGTATGCTTCGGCAACTGATATCGCAGAAGATTCTGGATTTGGAAAAGGCCAACGACGACAGACGCTGGCGGCTGATTGAGGCGGTTTTAGCCTCTGATCTTATAGAAAACAAGCCAGTCGATCTTGTTATCGTATGGGATGATCACGAAGGGCACAGGGAGAACATGCCTGCACATTTCCGTCAGCTTTTTGTCATGGCAAATCCTCTGGTGCTTGATGCTAAATTGTGGGAAATCGGCCTGCGCCGGGGAGCCGTGCTGGATGAGAGGATTGCTGAAATTCCGTTCGAACGATGGAAAATATGCGTTGACGAATGCATGAAGGATATGAATATTGAACATATCCGTAAAATGTCAGAGTTGATGGATGAGGCGTATCTGGGATCTGTTGATGAACATTATCAATATTATAAGGTAAAAGCAAAAGAGCGGAGCTTTCATGAGCTGGAAATCGAGAAAGAAGCAAATGAATTAAGGCAAAAAGCGAAAATACAGACGGAAATGAAGCATTTGATTGAGGCAATGCAGGAAAAGGTTGAGGAGTTGATTGCTGCAGGAATGATGGATGAGGCGGAGGAAGTGATGAGAGAGATTGCTAAATATACACCGGGATTAGGAGTTGGAGATTGATATATGGCGCAGGACAATGGAATTGACATATATTCTGGGGGATTCTCTGATGAGTTCATCCATGAATGGAACCGCAAGAGATATTGCAAGAGGTGCGGCAGTCCTCTTCAATACGATGCTTTGGGTGAATACCAATGCAGGAACTGCGGAAGGAAAGAACTCGATGACTACGGAAAGGTGCGGGCGTATCTTGACGAGAACGGTTCTTCCCCAGCAAGAATCATTGAAGATGAGACCGGAGTCCCTGGCATAATAATCAGGGAGCTTTTGGAGCATGGGAAAATAGAGGTTTCCGGAGATGAGAGTTTCCTTAAGTGTCAGATATGCGGCAGGCCGATCCGATCTGGGAGGATATGCACATCCTGTGCCTCCGGAAATATTAATGGGCTTAAGGGTGCTTTCAGTCGTAGTCATGTCGGCGAAGAAGTTATAAAGAAAGAGGAGCGCCAGTCCGCAAAAGGGAAAACTAAACCAAAGCCTAAGATGTACACAAGGTTAAATCGAGGAGAATAACACAAGTGATTTGTCATGTGCATTCTTTTATTAGCAGCATTTTTTGAAGGGAGATTTATGATGGTAAAAAAGAGAAGGATCAAACCATTGACAAAATACGATGCTGAGCATGTCAAGGCGGTCAGGAAAAATACGGGCTTATCCCAGAGTCTTTTTGCCCTTGCGCTCGGAGTGACGCCGATGACGGTACGCAACTGGGAGCATGGACGGGTTGAGCCCCGGGTCGTAGCGACGCGGGTGCTGATCTGATCGAGGCTGACAGCAGTATCGTGGAGCGGTATGTGTCGAAGTGACCGGAATGTGATTTATTCGGTG
>CAJOOT010000212.1 GCA_905236215.1 uncultured Eubacterium sp. | reverse complement strand
CAAGCCGTACCGAGACAGATACGGATACTGTGTTTTCCGTTGGGCTCTGTTGAGAAGAAAGAATAGAAAGAAACCACACCGGAAACAGTGGAAAGAGGCATGGTCATAACTTCCGATACGACTTTCTGTACCTCAAGCGGCAGATATCCGTAGTCGTTTTGAACTGCATGCAATACCTGGATGAGACTTTCACCCTTATCGCGATGCTGTTCGGCGATCTTACAGACTCTTTCGAGCTTGGCATCCGTGACGATGCCGGTTGAGTTGTTCATTAAGGTAACCTCCCTTTAAAATGTGTTTGATGCAATAGAAAAAACTGCCTAATGTCTTCGAAATGCTGCGTTCATCTGACGGGAGAATAATCAATTGCACATCATCTATTATACTACACACAAATATTGTGTTGCAATAATGTTATTACAGTTATGCAGAGCCAAAATGAAACCGTATCCTATTGACACAACCTATAACTGTCTGTATAATTTAAATACCCACCATATAAGTGGGTAATGACGACTCTGACGGACTGCAAATTATTGCCGGTCCGTTTTTTTTAAGGAGACCATCAAATGACCATTCAGCAGCTTAAATATGCTATAGCAATAGCGGAAGCCGGATCTATCAACAAAGCGGCGGAAATCCTTTATATTTCGCAGCCTTCACTGACGAGTGCCATAAGGAGTCTTGAGAATGAATCGGGATTTCCCATATTTAACAGAAGCGGAAGAGGTGTTTCCCTTACTGCAGAGGGAGTGGATTTTCTGTTATATGCCAGACAGGTTGTGAATCAGTATGAGGAGCTTCTTCAGCATATCGGAAAATCTGCGGAAAAGAAAAAGACCTTTGGTGTATCCACACAGCATTACTCTTTTGCAGTAAAGGCTTTCGTGGAACTTGTCAAGGAGTTTGATACTTCGGAATACGAATTTGCCATTAGGGAGACCAAGACCAAAGAAGTAATATCAGACGTCTCCGAATTAAGGAGCGAGATAGGCATTCTTTATATGAGTGATTTCAATCGGTCTGCCATCACCAGACTCCTTAAAGGAGCGGGACTTGAGTTTCATCACCTTATTGACTGCAATGCATATGTATACATGTGGTCGGGTCATCCTCTCGCCAAAAAGAAAAGCATAGGTTTTGATGAGCTGAAGGATTATCCCTGTCTTTCGTTTGAGCAGGGAGATACCGCTTCATTTTATTATGCAGAGGAGATTTTAAGTACAGAAGAATATACTCGCATGATCAAAGCCAATGACAGGGCTACGATGCTGAATCTGATGGTGGGTCTTAACGGATATACATTATGCTCCGGTATCATCTGCGAGGAGCTGAACGGTGACGATTATGTGGCAGTTCCCTTCAAGGCCGATACTGCTGAGGGCAGCAGCGTGATGGAGATTGGATATATCACCAGAAAAAACATGCTGATCAGCAACATAGGAAAGCTTTATATAGAGCATATAAGAGAGTATCTTAATATCTGATTTTCTAAAAAAACCTACAGCTTAAAGGATATCAATCATAAATTATAAAACAGATCTTCATATAGGTTTTAACTATATCCTTGTATCGGATTTATAGATTAGACAAGCCATAAAAACCTATGTATCATGTAGGTAAGTCAAGAGAAAGGGAGCGGCAAAAAGCCGCGGAAAGGAAAAAAACTATGGCAGATATCAGAGAATCAAAAAATTGGAAATTTGAAACAAGACAGTTACACATCGGACAGGAACAGGCGGATCCCGCTACAGATGCAAGGGCGGTTCCGATTTACGCATCGGCCTCATACGTGTTCCACAACAGTGAGCATGCAGCTGCCCGTTTTGGACTTACGGATGCAGGAAATATTTACGGCAGACTTACCAATCCGACACAGGATATCTTCGAACAGAGAATAGCGTCACTTGAAGGCGGTGTGGCTGCCTTGGCAGTTGCTTCCGGAGCTGCAGCCATCAATTACGCGATCAATGCTCTTGCAAAGAGCGGAGAGCATATCGTGGCTTCCAAGACAATTTACGGCGGCACGTACAATTACCTGTCCAATACACTTCCGCTTACCAACGGAGTTACTACTACATTTGTGGATCCTGATGAAGAGGGATCCTTTGAGGCGGCAATTCAGGATAATACGAAGGCAATATTTATAGAGACGCTGGGCAACCCCAATTCTAATATTATCGATATTGAAGAAGTGGCACGAGTTGCTCATTCTCACGGAATACCGCTTGTAGTTGATTCCACTTTCGCTACGCCATATCTTGTAAGACCTATTGAGTACGGCGCCGACATTGTTGTGCATTCGGCCACCAAGTTTATCGGTGGCCACGGCACGGCTATAGGAGGAGTGATAGTAGATAGCGGCAACTTTGACTGGAAGGCATCCGGTAAATATCCGTGGATATCCGATGCAAACCCGAGCTACCATGGCATTTCGTTTGCAGATGCAGTAGGTGCGGCAGCATATGTTACTTATATCAGAGCCATCCTCTTAAGAGATACCGGTTCTACGCTTTCACCGTTCCATGCATTCATTTTCCTTCAGGGCCTTGAGACACTTTCTTTGCGCGTGGAAAGACACGTGAGTAATGCTCTTAAGGTAGTGGACTATCTGGCAAAGCATCCGCAGGTGGAGGCTGTACATCATCCCTCTATCGAGAGCGAGCCGAGCCATAAGCTCTATCAGAAGTATTTCCCCAACGGAGGAGGATCGATTTTTACGTTTGAGATTAAGGGAGATGACAATACAGCAAAGAAGTTTATCGATAATCTGGCTATATTCTCACTACTTGCCAATGTGGCTGACGTGAAGTCCCTTGTTATCCATCCTGCCAGCACGACTCACTCACAGCTTTCGGGTGATGATCTTCTGGATCAGGGAATACGTCCGAATACTATAAGACTCTCAATCGGTATTGAGGATGCGGATGATCTTATTGCAGCACTTGATGAGGCGTTCAAAGCGGTAAAATAGTTGATATTAGTCGGATAAGCCCCCTTCCTCTTAGCGAAGCGGATTGCAAATGTCATTGTTTATAAGAGGCTTGAGTTGATAAATGTGTGAACTGTACGGATTTTCGGGAAAGAAAAGAAAAAAACTTAATAGTGACCTCCGCGAGTTTTTTTCTCATTCCCGGAATCATCCGGACGGTTGGGGAATGGCTGCTTTGGATGATAACGACAGCTCGTTCCTGAAAGAATCCGTATCGGCATTCAAAAGCGATAAGCTTAAAGGGATACTGGAGGGAGAGATAGAAAATAAAAATCTGATAGCTCATATAAGATTGGCTACCGTCGGATATGATGAATATAACAACACTCACCCTTTCAGAGGAAGGGATAAGAGTGGAAGGGAATGGACGTTTGTCCATAACGGTACAATATTCGAAGGAGACATACTCGTACCTTACCTGTACCGTCAGAAGGGTTCTACGGATAGTGAGAGAATTTTTTTATACCTGATAGAAAGAATGAATAACGAGATCGAAAAAAAGGGTTGGGCTCTCGGTTCTGAGGAAAGATTTCAGGTAATTCAGAGTTTGGTGAAGGAGCTTGCCGCACATAACAAATTAAATCTCATAATTTTTGACGGTGAGTTTATGTACGTGCATACAAACTGCAAAGATTCTCTGTATCTTAGGGATGATAAAGACGGAGTGACTTTTTCAACCGTGCCACTTAAAGAGGGCAGATGGAAGCATGTTCCGCCCATGAGAGCTATTGCTTATAAAGACGGAAAAAAGTTTTATGAGGGAGATTGTCACGGACTTGAATACATACCCGACGAAAAGAGCATAAGGGCGCTTTATCTGGCATATGCCGGATTGTAATTTTTCATTAACGGAGAATCATCAATTATGGAAGACAGGATACGCGAGCTGCTTTATGACAGGTATATCCGTCCTACAGAGAAAAAAAGAGAACACTATGTGGGGGTAGAGGTAGAACTTCCCATAGTAAATATCACCGGAAAGGGGACAGAACATAGCGTCTGTAAAGATGCTTTCTTACGAGCGGTCTCCTTTTTTGGTCTGATTTAGTTTCTTGACCTGACTGCCCGTGGTACAATAGAATACAGGAGTCTTTGTACACAGCCTTTAAAGGAGATTACAGCTATGCTTCACTACAAGGAACCGACGGTAAGAAAACTTATAATGAAAGGAAATTTCGGTCTTGAAAAAGAGGCTATGAGAATTTTTGGTGACGGGACGATGGCTCATACGGTTCATCCCTTCCCAAATGATAAGAATATAGTACGGGATTTTTGCGAGAATCAGCTTGAAGTCAATACTGAAGTGCATGACAGTGCCAGGGGTGCGATTGATGAGCTTGACATGTTCGAACGCAAGGTCAGAAAATTCTTGGAAAGCCTTGACAGACCGGAGTATCTGTGGCCGTTTTCAAATCCGCCATACATCAAAAATGAGGAAGATATTCCCGTAGCCCAGTTTGAGGGGATTCTTACAGAGAAGACCATATATCGTAAATATCTTGCCAGAGTTTACGGAAAGTACAAGATGACCTTCAGCGGTATACATGTCAATTATTCTTTCGCCGATGAACTCCTAAAAGCGGATTTTGCCTGTTCGGGTTTGGAGGATTTTGGCAGATATAAGGATGAGTTATATCTCAATCTTGCACGGAATATTGTAAGAAACGGATGGCTTGTGACTGTGCTGGTTGCCTCATCGCCTCTTCTGGACAGCTCATTTTTGAGCAGCGGAGAAGTTGGGGGTACAGACTTTCTGGGTATGGCATCCGTCAGATGCAGCGAGCTTGGATATTGGAATCATTTCGTTCCCATACTCAATTATGACAGTATAGAGGAATATGCCGTCAGTATCGGAAATTATATAGATGAGGAGCTTATCTCCAGTCAGACGGAGCTGTATTATCCTGTCAGGCTGAAGTCTAGCGGCGAAAACAGCCTTGAAGAGCTTGTGTCCGGAGGGGTCAATCACATAGAATTGCGTAATGTGGATGTCAATCCTTTTGCGTATTCCGGGATAGATATAAGAGACCTGGAATTCATGCATCTTCTGATGGTGTTTGATGCATGCAGGGAAGCATCAGAGCTCACCAAGGAAAACCAGATACGCGCCGTACTGAATTTTAAGAATGCTGCCCACTACGATATAGATACTACCAAAATCATGCTCGAGGATGACAGGGTGCTTAGCGTAAGGGAAGCTGCATTGAAAGTCTTAAACGAGATGCAGGAATTCTTTGGAGATCTGGGAGTGGATGCAGATGTAATCATAGATCATCAGAAGAAAAAACTTCTTGTCAAGGGAGAAAGATATGCGGAACGTGTCAGAGAGGCGTTTGCCGACGGGTTTGTAAAAAAAGGACTTGAGTTTGCCGGAATAAGAGATATAGAGAAAAGCTATATACGGATGTAGATTTTATATACTATCTTTTTTTTTAGACATAGTCTATACTTGCAAAGACGCACTATAAAATAGAACATACAACAAGGAGAAAAGATTATGGCGTACAAGAAAATACTTACGGTTCAGGATATTTCCTGTGTGGGACAGTGCTCACTTACGGTAGCTCTTCCGATACTTTCTGCTACGGGACATGAGACCGGCATATTGCCTTCAGCTGTTCTTTCCACACATACGGCCGGATTTACCGGATATACATTCAGAGACCTGACCGATGACATACCGGGTATCACAGCCCATTGGCAGAAGGAAGGAATTAAGTTTGATGCCATTTATACCGGATATCTCGGTAGTGCAGAGCAGATTGCATATGTTAAGGATATGTTCAAAAATCTGGCAGGAGAGAACTTCGTGAGCTTTGTGGATCCTGCAATGGCTGATAACGGAAAGCTTTATCCGGCATTTGATGAAGCTTTCGTACAGGAGATGAAGAAGCTGGTATTTGATGCTGATATCATCCTTCCCAATATTACCGAGGCATGCTTTTTGACAGACAGCGAATACAAAGAAAACTATGATGAGGCATATATTAACGATATTCTTGATAAGCTTCATTCGGCGGGCGCCAAGACGGTTGTTCTTACAGGCGTGGGATATACGGACGATTCCACAGGAGTCGTTGTTTCCGATGCGAACGGAGCTTCCTACTACAAGCATAAGAAGATAGCTCAGGGTAGCCATGGTACGGGTGATGTTTATGCATCGGCCTTCGTGGGCTCATATCTTCAGGGTAAAAGCGCATTTGAAGCAGCATCCATAGCTGCGGATTACACAGTAAGAACCATTGAAAACACCATTGGCGACAAGGACCACTGGTACGGTGTTAAGTTCGAAACCGAGCTTCCTTACCTTATCGACAGACTTAAATAATATAAGCGTTTTCGCCTTTTTTGACAGCTTTACGGGCTTTTAGCGAGGTTGAAAAAATCCCCGACGTGTGGTATGTTGATACAGCATTCGCACGTCGGGTTTTCTTTCTGATTTAAAGACCTGAAATCAACATGCGAAACGATGATTGCTGTTTGTAGGAGAGATAAGTGGAAAACATGGATAAAAGAGTCAGATTCGGGGGTAGACTGTGGCCTTTGGTGTGGGGGCCTTTGTTATTGGCGCTTGTACTGGCTGCTGCGAATGCTGCGATGTATTTCTACAGCTTCCAGGCGGGGATAGTCGTCAGCGTATTTCTTGTTGTTTACATAATATTGGCGGCTGCTTTGTGTTTTGCCAACGTAAGCAAGCTAAGGGATGAGCTTATCAACCTTAATGCATATTATGAAGAATCACAGGTGGGGATTATGGAAAATGCTCCCCTGCCTGCTGCTGTTCTTGAAACAGACGGAAAAGTGATGTGGATGAATGATGCTTTTCGTAAGATTACCGGAAAGGATGAGACATACCACAAGGCCATTACCGGTATTTTTCCCGCATTTACCAAAGAAATGCTTGCAAAGGTGGAAGATGAGCTAAAGGATACCCTTGAATTCGATTCAAGGGTATACAGGGTATCTGTCAGAAAGATGGATATCTCCAATTATGTAGGGAAAAACTTCAGTCTGAAATCGACATCGGGATCTCACGAAATTCTCCTGCTTACTCTGACTGACAAGACTATGCAGGTGGAGTTTGAGACCAAATACAAAAACGAAAAGCTGTCTGTAGGCCTCTTATATCTGGATAACTATGAAGAAGTAAGTGAAAGACTTGAGGGCGTAAAAGCATCTATCCTTCAGGCGTTGGTCGAAAGAAAGATCAGCCGTTATTTTGCAGGCAAAGATGTTATCATCAAGCGCTTTGACCATGACAAATTTATCATTCTCTTCAAAAAAAGCAATCTTGAAACATACAGAGATGACAGGTTCAGCCTGTTGAATTCCATAAAAGAAGTAAACGTAGGAAACAGCATGGGCGTTACCTTCAGTATGGGAGTTGGAGCAGGCGGAGAAAACTATCAGGAAAACTACGAATATGCCAAGGCTGCATTAGACCTGGCTCTTGGACGCGGCGGTGATCAGGTGGTCATCAGAGAAAATGAGGATACGGACTTTATCTCCGGCGGCACGCGCCAGGTGGAAAGACAGACTACAAGGGTTAAGGCTCGCATAAAGGCACAGGCTCTTCATGAGGTTATGAGCGGCTCGAATGAGGTAATCATCATGGGGCACCATATAGGAGATGTGGATTCCTTTGGAGCTTCCATAGGTATCTACAGAGCGGCCCTTTCTCTCGGAAAGACGGCACATATTGTCATAGACGAGATTACCAGTTCCATACGCCCCATGAAATCGTTGTTTACGGTTGAATCCGGATATCCCGAGGATATGTTCCTTTCTCCGCAGGAAGCCGTGGATATTACCGAAAAAGACACCATGGTCATGGTGGTGGACGTCAACAGACCCAGCTATACCGAGTGCCCGCAGTTGCTTGATATATCGGAAAAGGTAGTTGTGTTTGACCATCACAGACACGGGAGAGATATCATTTCCAATGCTGTTCTTTCCTATATCGAGCCATCTGCATCATCCACCTGTGAGATGGTTACCGAAGTGTTGCAATACTTCTCGGCGGATACCAAGATTACACAACGCGAAGCGGACTGTATTTATGCAGGCATTATTAT
>CAJOOT010000211.1 GCA_905236215.1 uncultured Eubacterium sp. | reverse complement strand
GCGGCATCAAAAACGGAGGAGAATTTAAGGCTATTCAGTCAGGAGGACCTTCAGGTGGATGTCTTACCGCAGAACACCTGGATGTATCCGTAGACTATGAGAGCCTTTCAGCCATGGGTGCCATCATGGGTTCCGGCGGACTTATCGTTATGGATACCAACACCTGTATGGTAGATACGGCGCGTTACTTTATGGACTTCGTACAGGACGAGTCCTGCGGACACTGCGTTCCCTGCCGTATCGGTACCAAGCGTATGCTTGAAATCCTTCAGAAGATCACTAAGGGGCAGGGATGTTTGGAAGACCTTGATCAGCTCGAAGAAATGGCAAACACAATCAAAGATACCGCAATGTGCGGACTCGGGCAGACCGCACCCAATCCCGTGCTCACCACTTTGAAATATTTCCGCGATGAATACGAGGATCATGTTGTGCACAAAACCTGTCCTGCTCACGTATGTAAGAGCATGCTCAGCTATGAGATCAACCCCGATGCATGTAAGCGTTGCTCACTCTGTGCCCGCAACTGCCCCGTAGAAGCTATCAGCGGAAGCAAGGACAATCCATACGTGATAGATCCCGAAAAGTGTACCCGTTGCGGTACTTGTATAGCACATTGCAGATTCAATGCAATTAACGTCAGATAGGAGGTGTTTCGGAAATGATCGAACTTACGATTAACGGTATTAAGGGACAGGTTCCGGAAGGCTCCACTATCTTGCAGGCAGCTGAATCATTCGGAATAAAGATCCCGAGCTTGTGTAAATACAAAGACGTCCATGCCATCGGCGCATGCCGCATTTGCGTGGTCGAAGTAGAAGGTGCCAGAAACCTTCAGGCATCATGCGTGGTTAAAGCCACAGACGGTATGGTCGTATGGACCAATACCAAGCGTGTCAGAGATGCAAGAAAGCTGGTATATGACCTGATGATATCAGATCATCCCAAGGAGTGCATGAGCTGCAGCAGAAACAATACCTGTGAGCTTCAGCAGCTTGGTTATGAACTTGGTTTTGACGAGTCCAGAATAGAAGGTGCTCCCAGAGAAAAACATCTTGATGTATCTCCTTCAATTACCAGAGATACTACCAAGTGTGTGCTTTGCCGTCGTTGCGTTACCGCATGCAGAGATATCCAGGAGGTAGGTGCCATCAGCGTTCAGAACCGCGGTTTCAACTCAGTTGTATCACCTGCGATGCTTTTGCCGCTTGATACCACAAACTGTGCAATGTGCGGTCAGTGTACCAAAGTATGTCCTACAGGTGCTCTTACGGAAACTTCTCATGTTGGACGGGTTTGGGCAGCATTGGATAATCCCGATCTTCGTGTAATTGTCCAGACAGCTCCGGCAGTGCGTGCTGCATTGGGTGAGCCCTTCGGCATCCCTGTAGGTGAGCCTGTTACCGGAAAGATGGCTTCAGCTCTTAGAGCCATGGGCTTTGACGATGTATTTGACACCAACTGGGGTGCGGATCTTACCATTATGGAGGAAGGTACCGAGCTTCTCCAGAGGCTCAAAGATTCCGTTGACGGAAAACAAGTATCACTTCCTATGATCACAAGCTGCTCACCGGGATGGATCAAACATATCGAGCACGCATGGGCAGATGAACTCGATCACTTAAGCAGTTGCAAATCTCCGCATATGATGCAGGGTGCCCTGATCAAGAGCTACTATGCCGAAAAGCTTGGAGTAGATCCCAAGAGCCTTTTCGTAGTCTCAATCATGCCCTGTACAGCCAAAAAATATGAGATACAGCGACCTGAGATGTGTGACGAAAACAATGTACCCGACGTAGATGCAGTTCTTACCACCAGAGAACTTGAGCGCATGATTAAGACCTGCGGAATTGATTTCAAAAATCTTCCGGACGGAGAATTTGATGCTCCCATGGGTCTGTCTACCGGCGCCGCCGATATCTTCGGTCTTACCGGTGGTGTTATGGAAGCAGCATTAAGAACTGTATACTTCATCATGACCGGCAGACCGCTTCCGTTTGAAAATCTCCACGTTACTCCTATCGTGGGATTCGAGCAGGTCAAAGAAGCCGAGATTAAATTCGAGAATGTGCTTCCCGAATATTCGGCTTTTGAAGGAAAGAGCATCAAGATAGCCGTTACCAGCGGACTTGCCGGCTCAGACATCCTTATGGAGCAAATCCACAACGGCACATCACCCTATACCTTCATCGAAGTTATGGGTTGCCCGGGTGGATGTATTGCAGGTGGCGGACAGCCCAGATCCAAGGAAAATTCCGATTACTTCCGCGAGATGAGAGCAAAGGCTCTTTACTCAGAGGATGAGAACAAGAAGCTCCGTATGTCTCACGAGAATCCGGCCATCCAGGCTATCTACAAGGAATATCTCGGTGAGCCCTGTGGTGAAAAATCTCATCACCTGCTGCATACTACCTATACCAGAAGAGGAAATCTCAACCAATACATTGAAAGCTGATTATAGCTTATTGGGATAAAAAAGGCTGCTCTTACTTGCATAAGAGCAGCCTTTTTCAGTCTCAATCCTTTTTCCTGTTAAGGAATATATCTGCCAAAGCCAACACTATCATCACCACGCAGATGATAATCGCTGCCGTTCTCATAATGGAATGGCATCGCATTGTGGTCATCATGCACAGGCTTATCAATATCTGCGGTATGACAGCTGTCATGACAGCCACCGGCAAAACAGCCAGGCTAAGACCAATCTTTAGTTTTGCATTTCCCATCACAAGATGGAGAACGGAAATAACAAGCATTACAATCGAGAATGCAAACAATGCCTCTCCTGCCCAGTGGCAGCTCATCCATGTCCCGTCTTCTTTTGGACCACAAGGTGCCATGAACGTCCGCATACCTATCACAAATATCAGACTGACAACAGCCATAAGAATATCCGTAATGCCTACCGAAATTTTTTTCTTTTCTTCCATAATCTCTTTAGATCCTCCTAAAAAATATATTTAGCAATCAAACAACTATCATACTCTACCTCATAAACATAACACTCATCTAAAACAATTATTAAAATTTTATAAACTTATGTAAGAGTTCCTAATCTATTCCCCACGGAATTTATATCCGGCTCCCCATACCGTCTGAATAAACTCCGGCTCCGACGGATCCTTTTCTATTTTTTCACGCAGTCGATTAACATGTACAGTGACCGTAGCTGTATCTCCCATTGCTTCTTCACCCCACACTCTGTCAAAGATGGTATCCTTTGAAAAGACCATACCTGGATTCGATGCCAGAAACAAAAGCAACTCAAACTCCTTGTTCTTAAGGGGTACCTCTTTGTCACGGACCGTCACACTGCGATAAGGCACCGATATTACGAGGGAGCCGAAATCCAGGGTATCCTTTGATATGTTTACAGCCCGGTCACCTCCGGATGAATTACCCGAAGCCTCCTCCAAAAGTCTCCTGTGCATCTTGATATGC
>CAJOOT010000210.1 GCA_905236215.1 uncultured Eubacterium sp. | reverse complement strand
TTCGCCAGCATCTCAACGAAATAAACAGCAAGGTTTTCTTGTTGGTTCATAATGAAATATGTTGTCGATATCAAGAATTAGAGAATTTGAGAATTGATTTCTTTGCTGTTCGTTTATTCGATGATGAAATATTGGGCATTCTATTATCAGTTTAGTAGGTTAGCGGCTTATTTGCTTACTATCTTGGTATCGTATTCTCTCCTTTTGGGTTCTGGATATCCAGCAGTTTTACCTCTCTCGCTATAACCAGTCTGAGGTTCCTTATAAATATTGTCGTAATGTGTAGAATGTGACATATTATTATTGTTTATAGTTGCAATGTATGGTTAAATATCGCTCAACATACTATTTCCTCTTAGGTGCTGGACGTCCAGCAGTTTTACCCTCATTAATATTATCAGTATTTGATTCTTCTGAAGAGTCAGTTTGACATATGAAAGATGTCAGAATTTTATTATTCATATAATGATATTTTTAGATATTATAAAAAAGTAAAAAGAATAAATAACAGTGAAAACAATATTAAGAATAAGCAGAAATTCTGTAATAGTATTTAGAATGCGAACCAGTTTATCTCCACATCGATATCTTTCCATCAAAACTCTTTCATTATAATCTTTTCCACTGGACCTGTCGTTGTCTAATCTTTTTATATAATTGCTAAAATTTGATATTGAAATGCGATGACTTATGTAATTAACAACCAGACAAAATGTAAAGACACTCCATATAACACCCATCGGCCATTTGAAATGGGTGTTTTCTGTTTTGTCTATTAGAAATGAGAATACTGCAAAAGTAAGTGATAGACCACCTGCGGATAATTGGTATGTTCTTTCTTCCCATATATTTTCGGAATCCTCTCTTAGGTTCTCTAATCTCTTATATTCATCCATATATGATTCATAAGAACTCCTATCAACTTCTAAAGAATCTTTTTGCGGTTGATGAACTCTATTTCTAAACATTCCGAAAACAAAACATTTCATAACGACATAACACTTAAGAATATAGGTATAAAATCATTGAGTGCGAACTGCTGTCCAGTGCATAAAAACATGGTATCTTAGTCGCTCAAGTTGAGAGGCGTTTTCTTTTAGTCCGGCCTTTAAAAGCTTCGCTATTGCAAGATTATAGGAATCATACACCTGTTTTGCCAGTGGTAGTAATTTTGCATTAGAACTACGAGTTGCTAAAATATTATTCAGATGAATTATACTAGCATTAACTGCATTGAGGATTATTTCATCAGAAGTCTTACTTATGAGCTTACAAGAACTAATGAAGAACACTATTAGCATATCGTAATACTTCTTTAATGCTTCATCTCTTAATTTATACTCCTGAGATTCTTTCATATCAAAGAATGGAATTTTTTTTCCATGCAAGCAATAATGGATATCTCGGCGGTCTTCTGCTTCTTTACGATACATATATCCATATCGAACCGCATTCCTCACCTCCTCAGAATACTGCAATCCTTCTTTGATGTTCTTGATTGGAGGAGTTATAAATGGCATGTCATCTACTTCTTTACGGCTTCAATCCCAGTTATACCTCCTTATTGTCAATTCTAAAATCGTTAGCACTTGCTTTGCGAACATTTTGTTTCATTATCTTATCCTGTTCGATTTGCTTTGTGAACTTATTAATAAAATCATCTTTTTCTTCATTATCTTTATCCCACATTTCAGATTTTAGTTTAACAGCAAGTTCTTTAAATGGCTTTATCAGTTCATCTGATTCTGAATTACGATATACCAAAATGAGAAGTTTGGTGAATGAAGAAAAACGGAAAACTCCCTTTGGCATATATTTGTCTACATCACCCAAACGCCCTTTATATACCTTCATATCTAAATCAAGCAGCGTGAACAAAAGAATAAAAATTCTGAATAGGTTGCCTCCCGGGCTTTTTTCCAACTCATTCAACTTTTCTTCAAATACTCTGCCTAAATTGAACTGGCTGATTGCATCAAAAAAGAAACTCTGGACAACAATTGGCAAGAAATTATAAATAGTCTTAGCCATTTCTGTTAATTCATTATCTTCCTTAAAATCTTTCTTGACACTCTCAACAAATATAAAAGCTAATTTGCAACAGGCTGTTAGCAAATAATCAAGCATTTTGCCACCATATACAGGATCATCGCATATATCACTATTACGATATACTCGGCAAGCAATAAATACTGCTTTTTCCAAATCTGCGGGTGTAGGTGCATCTATGTTATGGATCAACTTTACCTCAACCTTACTACTTTCAATAGGAGCAGGTGCTGATAAAGCCATACTAACATCTTCTTTATCAATATCTGTCAGATCCATCATTTTCACAGCCAACTTCTTTGCTGCATTAACTACTGCAGATATCTGCTTTATCTGCTCTGCGAATTGACTATCTATATCTGTATAGCGTGGGTCTTCCATCAAAGGCTTTAATATGTGCTCGGTCTTTTCTATTACCTTTTGGACAAATTGGCTGTCCTTTCTCTTAAATCCAGCATAGAGTTCTATTTCATTTCCAAAAGACAGATATAGATGATTGTTGTTCATGATACCATCACGAAAGGTTTCATCTTCAGACATCTTTAGAGCCAAGAAAAACTCGAAAACGCCTTTGAGCCTAAAGGAATAACGACCATTCTCATTTACTATTACACGATTAGACAAGAGTGTGCTTATGATAGGTTCATAATCAGTAGGGAATTTACGATTCTTTTGACTATGTATCTCCGTAAAGTCTATCAGTTCTTGATAACTCAAACTATATATTTCCTCTGGATGATTATACATACATTCTGCTAAAGCCCCTAGATAAGACTGGAGGTCTTTGTATTCAATCTTCAGTTCTTTACCTCTGCTCTCTATAATATGCTTCTGCCCCAGGATCTCATCGATATAGATACTAACCAACTCAAAATTATTTCTAATTTTTGAACTATCTGTCTTTTCTAGGATCCATAAGAAAAGGGATGTCGTCCAATAATTATAGGGTATATGAAGCTGGTTAAAGAGTGAGATAATTTGTTCCTCTATCGTCAACTTATCTCCCTTCAACTTGGGCCATTTTTTTGTAAGCTGATGTATTTCCTTACGTGTTATCTCGTGAATATATAGTTTGGCGACATCAATACTCTTGAATATCTGTGGTTCAAAATTTGCTGAAATGCTATCCTCTGCACAAGCAACAATATTGTAATTTGATAATCCCTTTAGACTTTGCTCTAAATCAGTTATAAAACGATCATCTGTATATTTAATGTCATCAACCAACAGCAATAATTTGTATTCGTTCAGCAATGCCTCTGTCTTTGCAGTATTCATCTGCAACTTATTGCGTATTGAACGTATCAGATCAAGAGGCTTGCCATTGCTATACTCTTTATAGTTGATGAAATAAGGTAGAATCTTCTTTGTGTTGTATGATTTCAGAAGATCCAAGTAGATTTTCCATAGAAGTGAGGTCTTACCGCCTTTATTTTGGCCAAATACCACAAAATTCTTATTGGCATCTACAATCTTGTTCTCATCATACAGATTCCCTTTCTTCCCTGAAGCAGCTGATTCTGCTTCACTCGTATCGCTGATAATTGGGGTCACATATAAACTTCGGAAGGTTAAACCTTCTACATCTTCATATAGTTTGTCAGACACAAATAAATCATCAGCCTTTACCTCAGCCTCAGAATAAAGGCGAACCATGTTTTTCCTAAAGTCATTGAGTTCTCTCTTTTCTATGGCCATGGGCATAGGGATAGACTTAGTCTTATGAGATAAAAAAGAACCGCCAACGAAATGATAGGTAGTCTCAAATGCCTTTAATTCATTATCTTCCTTCGCAACATCTATGATTCGATAACCATATTCAGAACCAGGATCATTTCTATTATAGATTGCAGGAGCAGAGCTTAACAATATTCCCATATCGCCATAACAACTTGTTCCCATGGTCGCCCTATGGTAATGACCAGTTAACAAAAGATGACATCGCTCATAAATAACGTTGGACAACTCAGTCTCAACAAAATCTTTATAATCAGAAAGCCTGTGATGCATAGTGACAAGAACCAAGTCACAATTCCTTAACTGGTATATTGCATCGTTTACTATTGGTACATACATGAGCAAATTTCCTCTGTCAGTCTCAGATTTCTTGCATCTCCAAGCAGAGTTAATACTAAGAACACCTATTCTTAGATTGTTAAAGTTCTGTATTCTCCAGTTACAGAATTTATTGCAATGTATGTCTATACCATGATAATAGTCATCAATGAAATCATTGTAATGTTTGGAAT
Organism: uncultured Eubacterium sp.; assembly: GCA_905236215.1. Lineage (GTDB taxonomy): Bacteria > Bacillota > Clostridia > Lachnospirales > Lachnospiraceae > RUG14243. The sequence continues at coordinate 1,340 of CAJOOT010000210.1, read as the reverse complement.
TATCGAAACTCAATTCAACACTCCTAGCATTATTACAGAAATCAGTCAATGCCTTCATTGTCATGAACGAATCAAGGTCTTTGGTAATAGAATTTATCTCAGCATTACGTTCCATGTCGTGATTACCCTGCGTAATCACAAGCCTGTTCTTTTCAAGACCAGTGGCCTTAAGGATTTCATCAAACAAGACTTTTGAGGCTTCCTTGAATGTATTTAGTTGACCACCTTCAAAAACCAAATCACCAGAAAACACAATCATATCAATGCCCTTGTCAACCAGGTCATTACATAAATTCTCGACTCTAGTCCGATAATCGGAATCGTTTTGGGCTTGGTAATGAAAGTCTGAAATATGAAGTATTCTCATTTATTTTTATATGTAGTTCTGACTGGCAGTGTCGAACTGCATCACCTATCGACTACCTGTACAATCAGATATTTGTTTCTAGTCATTAGCACAGAAGCCAAGCTCCTGTCATTACATCGCTTCTTTTATTAAACAATGTTTATTATTGTGTATATGTATTAATTGTTTGTTTCTACGATTGTTATTGTTTATTTTTCTATTCTTTGAACACAGATGACTCGAATGGGAATTTACCGTTTACTGTTTACTGTTTAACTTTTTCAGTAATGATGAGCGTAGCCCATTAAGCATACGAGCGACAACATCTATCTTGGGACGTAGAGTCTCTAAGCTATCTTCGTCAATATAATCAAGGTCTGCCGCTATTTTATTGTTTCATTAATCTCAGCTTCCTATTTCCTTGAGCAGAACTGCTGGAACGAAAGCGATGGCGACACTGGCTATACCTTCAAGTTCAACGACCACACGCTTACAGCGCTTGACACGGCGGATGACTCCTGTGACACCATTGAAAACACCTCCTGTAATCAGAACACGCTTGCCGACCTTGCCGACGATGGTCTCATCGTTGAGGAACAGTACACTGTCATCGGTCTTGGAAGCGACGCGCATAAAGTTCTGCATCTGAACATCAGGCACCGTCATAATAGTATGTTCCCGTTGGGCTGTTCGATCCATGATATAGCGCAAGGGCTGCAACACCGCATTGGTCGATTTCAAAGTACTGATCCGAGGCTTAGACGAGCGGACAAAAATGAGGTTGTTGATGGCTGGCACCAGTTCACGGCGAGGATTCTCTGTATCAACATCTGCCAACTTATACATCATCGGCAAAAAGTTTTCTATCTCTAACCGGTCTAGTTCTGCCTTCACCTTGAGTTCACGCGAGTATGTCACCCTCATTGGAAACCAAGAAAGGGGGTCACCACACTTCGTTGTGTCGCGTCCAAAACAATCGTTATTTTGTTCCACT
>CAJOOT010000209.1 GCA_905236215.1 uncultured Eubacterium sp. | reverse complement strand
TCAATGGATGATGACCAGCCATCAGGCTCATACGTAATCATCGCATAATGATTTTCGGATCTGAGCTCCGCTCCTGTATAATCCGGATCAAACACTGCCGTGAGCACAGTTCTTTCCGAAGCTCTGGTCATTTGATTCTGTGCAACCACAAAACCTGTATCATACCTGGCCTCACAGGTATCCGGCACCGTGCAACCGATGTCGGCATTACCGAGATTGTACTTTACATAATAGGCATAGGGCACCCATCCGGCGTACAGTATAGTATCTCCGGATGGAACGTAAGACTCACCGTTTGCTCCCACTCTGTTTTCCAATGTGCAGTCAGAATCCAGATACCATGCCTCAAATACATAACCGGTACGGTCTTCAGGTTTGATAAGGGTTACTGCTGCAGCGGTATCCGTTATCGTAAAATGAGGATACAGTGTAATATCCTCCTCCAGAGAAGATATGGGTGCATTACTTCTATATACCCTGTCACCATCTACAGTATCCGACCATCCGTCCGCAGTGTATGTTGATGTAATGTCACTTACCCGGGATTCAACGTTCCCCTCAGTATAATTAGGATTAAATATAACACTGTAAGTGTTTGTAACAGCGGCGTTTTTTGTCATATTGTTTTGTGCAAGGATAACACGTTCTCCCACCACAACAGTCTGTGCATCCGGGAGATTTTCAGAGCTTGAGGCCATACCTTTAAGATATGTGACTGTTGCCTTCTTCTGGTCAAAGAAAAGATGCGCATATGCAGCTGCCGCTTCTGTTTCCGCCGAAAGATCCGGTCCATCCGAAGAAAGTATATCAAGGCCAGACTCAGAAGGAGAACCTGTCATGTCAACATTTCCGGCATCCTGTACATATGCACAGGTGACATCACCTGAAGGATTCATAACAGCACTGCCTGCATTAACCAGTATAACACTGCCAATACTTCCGGTTCCGCTCAATTCAACATCCGGAGAGCCACCGTCTGCAGCATTTCCATCTCCGTTCAGCGTGATAATTCCCTTATCTGCGGCACCATATCCGTTTCCGAGAACAGCACCAAAAGCCGAACCTGTACCTTTCGCAGATAGCTTCGCCAATACCGTTCCACCGGTAATGCTTATACTCTGGAGGTACGTCTTATCGCCGCCGCCAATGGAAGCAGCGTAAATATTATTATCAGATTTAATTTCAGAGGTGACATTTCCGCCTGTTATTGTTATTGAATGATCATATCCTATGTAGGCCGATGAAGCAGCATCTGCAAGATCGGCATATTGGTCCATAGCTGCGCTTCCTATGGCAGATCCATATACATCACCGGCAGCATCTATCACAGATTTTACCGTTCCACCGTTGATGGTGATCTCACAGGCTCTGGTGGTCTCAACCCCGTTTCCTATTCCGCAGGCTTTTACATCAGTAGAAGATGAAGCACTACTGATGGAAGTATTTACAGTTCCTCCGTTGACGGTGATACTGCTCTTATCCTCATTCTCATTGAAGGTATCTCCTCCTCCGATACAGGAGGCCGTAAGATACTCGCCTGTTAAACTATCATCAGTACTTGTCGAAAGATCTTCAATGGATGCACTCACAGAGCCGCCGTTTACCGTGATATTACCCGCGCCTCTGTATTGTCCTCCTCCTATAACAGCACCGCTTATGCGCGGAATTCGTGCTGACGGATTTCTTGAAAATGTCGACGCAATGGTAATGCATGCATCCACCTGTCCTCTGTTTACGGTAATATCCCCTCCACCGCCTTGAGCACCACCACCTATACAGGCCGCGGAAATATTGCCTTCTCGCTGATCGGTCTGAGATGATATATTTCTGTCTACGTCAATAACTCCACCGTTAAACGTAATAGTGCCTGCATCCTTTGCGAATTCTCCGCCTATAACCGCTCTCGACCTGTTAGTCTCGGTGGCAATGAGCCTGCCGGTGTTTGCCGTCTGTCCGTAAACGGTAAGAGAGCTTCCGGTGTTTACAGTGATACCCTGATTTGCAGTAAGAGTAGCTCCGTCACACAATATAAGAGATACATTTCCATTTACAGTAATTCTGTCAATAATGCTAACTGTAGATTTAACAACATACCAACTTTCTGTAGTACTGCCATCTCCCCAGGTGGCAATTCCTGATCCGGTTGAAACGGTACTGTACTCCGTAACAGAGTCCGATCCCGTAGTAACTTCGACTTCCCCGCCCTGCGAAGTGACACTGACAGTCACATAATTTACCGTATCCTCAGCTTTTACAATATCACAGAAAAAGTCGCACGTAGAGGCAAATGGTAATGTAAATACCACAATAACCGCTACTGCGACTGCTATTATCCTTTTACTGATAGATGTACGCGCTTCCATGCTCTGCTCTCCCCTTAATGACCTCATTATATCAAAAATCCCTTGTCATATCAAAATTATAAAGAAGTCTCTACACTATACACACTTCCTCTGTGTGTCTTTGTTACATGAATCTGCTGGGGTATACAATCCCTAAGCTCATCTCTGTGACTTATGATTCCTACCAGCTTACCTTTTTCGGAAAGCTGTAATAGGGTATTCATTGTGCTGTCAATGGACTCCTTGTCCAGACTTCCAAAGCCCTCATCTACAAAAAGGGCATCCATCTGTATTCCTCCCAGGTTGTTGGAAACCGTATCTGAAAGCCCCAGCGCCAGCGAAAGCGACGCTTTAAATGCCTCACCGCCCGAAAGTGAGCCAACAGGCCTGACACTATTGGTGTTATGATCGATCACCTCAATATTGAGTACTTCCTTTGATCTCTTGTCGGTAGATACTTTCTGTCTTTGTAGCTCAAACTGGCCGTTGCTCATACTCAAAAGTCGTCTGTTGGCAGCCGTCAATATACCATCAAACCCTGCAGATTGCACATACTGTTCAAGCGAAACCTTTGTGCCGCTTTCAACATTACCCGACACCAACCTGTACAGCTTAAGAAGTATGTTTCGCTGCTTCAGGTCGTTCTCATAACGGGCGATGTCCTCAGCAATACGTTTTGCGGCATCTTCATTATCACTAATGCGGCCGGCTATAGCTTCCCGAATCTTTATGTCATCATTATATTTTTCAATCGCTACCTTTTCTTTCGCCGTTAGTTCTGTTAAGTCCGTAAAGGTTTTTCCCTCCGTCCTTTTGTTATCTTCCTCAAGCAAAGCACGGGTGGATTTAACATTGCTTTCGTAGTCGGCAAGCTTTTTCCTGGCTTCTTCTATATCGGCTCTTTTTGCTATATGCTCAAGAAATTCTTCGTAAGTTTTAAAATACTTTTGTCTCTCCTTGTTAAAATTCGTTTTCTTTTCCTCAAGGTCCTGTTGTGCATTTTCCAAAGATTCTTTAAGAGTCTCAATTGCAGCATCAAGCTGTATCTTTTGTGACAGGGCTTCGTCATAACGCTTCACCGCCAAATCCATCTCTTTTTTAAGTTTGGAAAGCTTATCCTTTAGTTCTTCCTTGTGGTCATCAGCCTCTTTTCTGCTTTTATGCTTAAGATCCTTAAACGCCTCAATGATAGTCTCATCCTTCTTAAGCAAAAGCTTTGCATCCTCGAGTCTTTTTTGTGCCATGGTCGTCTTTTGTTCTAATTCCGGAATCACTTCCGCCCTTAGGTTTCCTATCTTTTCAAAAGCGTCATCGTAGGCTTTCTTCGCCACAAGACAGTCATTAAGCTCTTTACTTATTTTAATTTCTGTCGCCGAAAGTGTCTCTTCTCTTAGTATTATCAGCCTCTGTCTGTTTTCCTCCCACATTCCGCTTAGCTCTATATCACAATTTACAAGCTCGTTTTCGGAATATTCCTCTATTTTCGTTATGAGTGTATCTTCCTTAAGCGAAATGGATTTAAGCAGAAGCATGTGGAGTTCATTGGCCTT
>CAJOOT010000208.1 GCA_905236215.1 uncultured Eubacterium sp. | reverse complement strand
ATTTGATTTCCACGTGCTACATTACCACGATATCGGATAAATATCAAGGGGCAAGTGTAAACAAGACTCTGTAAAAGATGCTTATAATCAGCCTCAAAGTTTACATAAAACCATTCTCGGCAAGCATTTCAACCGTAACTCCTTTGGAATGATTGCTTAAGGACGAATCATTTGACATATCACCCGACGGATGCGTCAAAAGCTTTTCAACATATTTTCCGATAACATCATTTTCAAGATTGACGGTATCTGTGGGCTTTTTTTTGAGAAGTCCCGTCTCCTCTCCCGTATGAGGTATGATAGAAACCTTAAAGCACACATCATCCACATACGCCACCGTAAGAGAGATTCCGTCTATGGCTATGGAACCCTTCTCCACGATGAACCTTAATATATCTTTGGATGTATCTATTGTGACCCAGACAGCATTATCTTCTTTTTTGTATTCACGGATTTTGCCGGTCCCATCAATATGTCCGCTTACAATATGACCTCCGAAACGGTCACCCATTGCCATGGCTCTCTCAAGATTCACCTTTGAACCCGGCCTTAAGTCTCCAAGATTTGATCTTCTTAAAGTCTCTGCCATAACGTCACAGGAAAATGAATCCTCATCCATGGAAGTAACCGTAAGGCACACCCCATTGGTACAAATGGAATCTCCTATTTTGGTGTTTTCAAGGACTTTTGACGCTTCTATGATCAGGCTCGACGATAATGCTCCGTTTTTTACATTTTTGATGGTGCCCTGTTCTTCAATTATACCTGTAAACATTTTTCAACCTTCCCGTATTATCTGTATTCTCATTTGTCAACGTTCTTTGCAGCCGTTGCTTCTACTGCAATATCCCTGCCAAAGCGATGTACTATCACATTATCGAGCCGGACAGAATCTGCAAGGTTTTCTATACCCGCTCCTTCAACCGGAGTCTTTGCAGCTTTTCCGCCTATAAGCATGGGCGCAATATAGAAAAACACCTTGTCGACCAGACCTTCCCTGACTATTGTACCGGCAAGTGTACCGCCACCTTCAATCAGGATGCTGTCTATTCCTTCTTCTCCCAGGGTCTTAATAAAACGTTTTATGTCAACCTTAATTTCATCGGGAGTACCTGCCCTCTCCGGCTGCATAGGCATATCAATTATCCTTATTCCACGATCTTCAATCCTTCTTCTTTTTTCAGTATCTTTTGGTGAAGCAGTGGCAATAATAGTCTTCGCTTTGTCCTGACCCTTGAGAACCTTGGCATCCTCGGGAATGCGAAGAGATGAATCCACTATAAGGCGGATTGGGTTTTTCCCGCCTTCCATTCGACAGGTGAGCTCGGGATCATCTGCCAATACCGTACCGATACCTGCCATTATCGCCATATATCTTCCCCTTAAGGAATGGGCATGCATACGCGACTCCTCACATGATATCCACTTTGATTCCCCTGAAGATGTGGCAATCTTTCCGTCCAGGCTCATGGCAGCCTTTAAAACCACAAAGGGGTCTTTATTAACTATATATTTCATAAACACTTCATTTAACGACCTTGATTCTTCCGCCAGGATACCTGATTTTACCTCGATTCCGGCATCTTCGAGCTTTCTTACTCCGCGCCCTGCCACAAGGGGATTGGGATCCAACGCGCCCACATATACTTTTGATATTTTCTTTGATATTATCAGATCAGCGCATGGTGGCGTTTTACCGTAATGAGAACACGGTTCCAGAGTAACATACATTTCGGCACCTGCAGGATCTTCATTACAGTATTTAAAAGCATTTACCTCCGCATGACCTTCTCCGCATCTTTCATGAAATCCCTCACCGATGATCCGTCCTTCCTTTACTATTACGGCTCCCACCATGGGATTGGGGTTTGTGTGACCCATACCTTTTTGAGCCAGTTCAAGAGCTCTTCTCATATATTTTTCATCAAACATTGCTATTCTCCTTGGTTTGAGGTTGACAACTTTGTAAATAGGAAAAATCCTTCAAAAGTATAACATATTTGGATACAAATCTCTCAAAGATTCCCTTAATATTGATATTTTTTGTCAATATCAACATTATGCCCGGCCTTACGGAGCCGGAATCTTTTCCACCGGATGCGCCACTTGAAAAACCCGAAGTTAAGAGTACAATAGAGATTGAAAAATACACAGGATAACGAATGAGTCATTTAGAATATTTTATGGGATGGAGGAGTTAAAGCATGTCAATTTTTAAAGGATCGGGAGTAGCACTTGCCACACCCATGAAAAAAGACGGAAGTATCAATTATCAAACGCTTGAAGAGATGTTAGAGCTACATCTCAAAAACGAAACAGATGCCATCATAGTATGCGGCACCAGCGGCGAAGCACCTACACTTGATGATGATGAGCACCTTGAGGCAGTCCGCTTCGTTATAGACTATATCAAAAAACGCATACCCGTAATAGCAGGCACAGGTTCAAACAATACAGCCCACGCCATTATGATGTCCGAAGAGGTTGAAAAAATGGGAGCCGACGGAGTATTGCTGGTGGCACCCTACTACAACAAAGCAATGCAGCACGGACTGATACAGCACTTCACAGCCATAGCCGATGCAATAAAAATACCTTGCATTCTCTATAATGTACCTTCACGTACAGGCTCCAACATATTACCGGAAACAGCAGTCAGTCTTGCGAAAAACGTAAAAAACATCGTTGCCATAAAAGAAGCCTCCGGCAATATCTCACAGGTGGCCAAGGTGGCTCAATTGGGCAAAGGCATAATAGATATCTATTCAGGAAACGATGATCAGATAGTCCCTGTCTGCTCTTTAGGCGGAGTCGGTGTCATTTCAGTCCTTGCCAATGTTGCCCCGAAAGAGACACACGACATGGTATATGCATGCCTGAACGGCGACTATAAAACAGCCGCAGATCTTCAACTGAAAGCTCTTCCTTTGGTTGATTCTCTCTTCTGTGAAGTCAATCCCATTCCGGTCAAGGCAGCTCTTGAAATGATGGGAATTAAAGCAGGTGCTCCGAGGCTTCCCCTTACTGAGATGCTTCCCGAAAACAAAGAACGCCTCCAAAAAGAAATGAAGGCGTTCGGTCTGATCTGATATCGGACAATACTACGAAAAATATACAAGCTCGTCTTCGGGCTTTTCAATGGGCTCTGTGCTTACTTCATAAAGCACGGGGCCTTGTCCTTTGTAATCCTTATCATATTCGTAAGCTACGTTTGCAGTAAGCTTCATCCAACTCTTATGCTGTACATCAGCAGCATTCTTACTCTTGCATATCAGTCCCAAAAACTGTATATCAGCAGCACAACAGGTCATGGCAAATCTGCCGGGAACATATTGCCCCGCTTTGTAATTGTCGGGATTATATACAAGGGCATCAAAGGTTACGGTCTTTCCCTTGTAATCCTTGGGATTGTCCATGATATCCATATAGAACATGGCAAAATCAGCATCCGTAAGATTGAGTTCCTTTGCACTCTTGTCATAAGGAAGAGCACTCATGGCATTCTCATCTATGGAGCCATCCGGTCTTTCGTACACAATCTGTGCTTTTTTGTTATTTGCTTTTATAGCGGCACGAAACTTCGTCTTGGGAAGTTCATCCGTGGATCTGTTGATGATGATAACATCTGACAATAGAAGCTGATCCATCATCATAGTACGCATATTGGTAAGATAGCTGTCAAACGTGGTTCCGTCTACAGGTGTAAGAGTCTGAATGATTTCCCAGCCCTCCGGAAGCTCAAGATCGGTAACGAGTGATATCGGCCAGGTTCCGTTAAACTCAATGAACATCATATCCGGCTTGTGAACATCAAAGAGCTTTTGGAAATTCTCAACCGTAAAATCTTCCTGATCCTCAATCTCCACCATATGGGTGTTGCACTTTTCAAGTTCTTCCTCGTCATACTCTTCGTCTCCGTCCTCGCAGACAACAAGAAGAGTCTTTAATCCCTCAGTGAACTCAGTGTCAGTAAGTGTATCCTTAATCAGCGATGTCTTTCCACCGTCCATAAAACCGGTAAAAAGATAAATTGGTAATATGATATCCTGTTCCATGTTAATTTCTCCCGTTGACGCTGCATGATAATATCATTACATTCCCAGCATCTTCTTTACAGCATCTTCATCCACTTTTGTACCGATGACTACAACACGTCCCGTTACATCCGGTTCACCGTCTCTAATCTCCCAGCTGCCCGGTACCATATCGAAATATGCCCATTTGCCGTCAGTGCACTCAACTATACCCTTTGCGCGCACCACAATATCTTCGTACTCATCGTCGTTGGCAAGGCTCTCAAGCGTCTTTTCCAACAGCCCTCTGTCAAACTTGTGAGGTGTTTCTATACCAAAAGTCTTGAAGACTTCATCGGCGTGATGATGGTGATGATGCTCATGGCCATGGTCATGATGGTGCTCATGCTCATGGTCATGGTGGTTCTCATGGTCGTGCTCAGCCGCATGCCTTGCCGCCGCCTCTACAGACTCGCCGAGAAGTTCCTCTATCATGCCCGCCTTAGACTCATATGTCTTTTTAATCTGATCGGCAGTAAGCTTGTCCCACGGAGTAGTTATAAGAGCAGCATCATGATTATGCTCTTTTATAATGGATACACACTCTTCAAGTTTCTTTTCGTCCATCTCCTGAGTACGGCTTAGGACAATAGTGTTGGCATATTCAATCTGATTGTTGAAAAACTCGCCGAAGGCCTTCATCTGCTTTTTGGCCTTTTTTGCATTTACCACTGTAACAAGAGCATTTACTTCCATAGGAATTTCTTTTGAAACATTTACGATGGAAGCAGATACATCGGAGAGCTTACCAACTCCCGACGGCTCAATAATAATTCTGTCCGGTGAAAACCGTGCTGCCACATCCTTTAAGTTTCTGTCAAAATCACCCACAAGAGTACAGCATATGCATCCTGAATTCATCTCGGTTATTTCTATGCCGGCATCTTTAAGGAAACCTCCGTCAATGCCCACATCACCGAATTCATTCTCTATAAGAACAATCTTTTCTCCCTTGAAGGCTTCTTCGATCATCTTTCTGATGAAAGTGGTTTTTCCCGCTCCCAAGAATCCTGATATAACATCTACTTTTATCATGATAATCGCCTCATTTCTATAAACATGCCTTTT